>JAYSYX010000245.1:0-1541 GCA_043727235.1 Bacteroidota bacterium | reverse complement strand
GGTTACACTGTTCCTAATCTGGTGATAAATGAATTTATGGCAAAAAACGAAACTACAATCACAGATGATTTTGGTAATTATGCTGATTATATAGAACTATACAATCCCGGACCTGAAAATATTTATCTGACAGGAAAATATTTAAGTGATGATTTTAATGATCCTTCTAAATGGCCATTACCTGATCGATTGATGTTTCCATATACTTATATTCTGCTTTGGGCTGATGACGATACCGATGAAGGTAATGTGCATACCAGTTTTAATCTTGACGCATCCGGTGATGAGATAGCAATTTTTTCAGGACCGGAATATTATTATTCTGTAATTGATTCTATTTCATTTAGTGATCAATCCGCCGATATTTCCACGGGCAGATTACCAAACGGTTCAGGAAATTTTGTGGTTTTACCGGCTCCATCTCCCGGTGCAAATAATGAGTCGGTTATTCCCATTGATTCAACACAACAATTTCAATTTTCCATACTTGGAAATCCATCTCAAGGTAATGGGATATTAAGTCTCGATCTTATTGAAGCCTCCGAAATTATTATCGATGTTTTTTCAATTAACGGACAGATAATTGAAAAGGTAGAGAACTCCTATTTGGAAGGTGGACATTACACTTACACAATTCAATCTGCTCATTTGAGTAGCGGGATGTATTTTATCCGCCTCGAAAATAATGGGAACTCGTACTTTTATAAATTTATAGAATTATAGCTTGTCTCTAAAGGATTGATGGTCTATGATTTTCTAATTAATTATTTGGGTTAAATTTGCATCCTCAACTACAAATTATACAATGGGACGTGCATTTGAATACCGCAAGGAGAAGAAATTTAAACGCTGGGATGCGATGGCAAAGAATTTCACCCGAATTGGTCGTGAAATTGCCATAGCTGTAAAAAACGGAGGAGCAAGCCCGGATACCAATCCGAAATTGCGTTTGGCTATACAGAATGCCAAATCTGTTTCCATGCCAAAGGAAAGGGTTGATGCTGCAATTAAACGCGCATCGAGCAAAGAAGAAGGAAATTTTGAAGAAGTGGTTTACGAAGGAATTGGAGCCGGCGGAGTTGCTTTAATGGTGGAATGTGCCACTGATAACACAACAAGAACCGTTGCCAATGTAAGATTATTATTCAGTCGCGGTGGAGGAAATTTAGGAACCTTTGGCTCAGTAGCATATCTCTTCGACCGCAAAGGAATATTCAAAATTGAATCTTCAAAAATAAAACTCGACGAAGTTGAACTCGATCTCATTGATGCCGGTGCTGAAGATATTTATGAAGAAGAAGGTACTGTTTATCTCGAAACATCATTTAATGATTTTGGAACCATGCAAATAAAATTGGATGAACTCCATATCGAAATTACCGGAGCCGAATTATTGCGCATCCCACATGATAAAATTAAATTAAATGCCGATAATGAATTACTCATCAATAATCTTATTGATAAATTAATGGAAGATGATGATGTGGTGAATGTTTTTCATAATATGGAAGAAGGGGAGGAATGAAGGAATGAAGGAATGA
>JAYSYX010000244.1:0-9879 GCA_043727235.1 Bacteroidota bacterium | reverse complement strand
CTTCAAATATTAATTTGTTGTTCGTTACTGCATTTTCAATATTATATTTTTTTGCGAGTTGCTGAGCATGCAGACCATTAGTGGAGGAAATATATTTAGGAAAATGTTTCATTTTTTGAAGTGCAGGCAATAACGTCATTCCCGAAAAATTACCTGCGCCAATTATACCTAAAATTCCTTTGGAAGCCATGGCCGGGGATTTTGATACTTTAATGATCTGATCATACTTTACGTCTATTTCATATACTAGTAAATTTGTAATTGCATTTGTTTCCAATAAATTTTTATAAGCATCCGCGGCTTCCGAAAATTTATATTTTCCTGAAATGAGCGGCTGTACATCCAGTGATTTATTGTGCAAACATTCCAATACACTTTCAAAATTTCTTTTTTCTGTAAATCTCACGTAAGGCAGGGGATAATCATTTCCTGAAGTTTCATAATCATCATCATATCTTCCCGGTCCATAAGAACAAGAAATTTGAAATCTTAATTCCTTTTTATAAAATTCTTCCCGTTCAAACTTAAGATCCGCAACACCAACGAGAATAATTCTTCCTTTTTTTCTGCAAATTTTCGCCGCTGTGTTTATTAAAGTATCATTTTGAGCTGTTGCTGATATTATCACCGCATCAGCGCCTGTATTTCGGGTATTAATTTTAATAAGGGTTTCTATTTCGGAAGTTGAACAATGGAAGGCATTTATTTTTAAAGATCTTGCAAGTTCAACCCGTTCTGCATTTATGTCCGATGCTATTACTTTGCAGCCATTTGCGTGCAATAATTGTGCAGTTAAAATGCCGACAAGCCCCAACCCCAAAACAACAAAAGTTTCACCCAGTTGGGGTTCAGCAAGCCGTATTGATTGCAAAGCAATGGCGCCGATAACTGTAAATGTAGCTTCTTCAAAACTGACATTATCCGGAATTTTGGATGCTAAATTTTTCGGAATACAAACAAATTCTGCATGGCCACCGTTGGATGCTACACGGTCGCCGATTTTAAACTCCGTTACATCAGGAGCAATTGCAATTACAACACCTGTATTGCAATATCCTAATGGCAGGGGCTCATCCAGTTTTTTAAACACTGCATCCAATGTGGGTATTAAGCCATCCGCTTTTATTTTATCCAAAACTTGTTTTACACGGTCAGGATTATTTTTTGCTTTGGAAAGTAAATTTAACTTACTGAATTCAATCAGCATTTTTTCAGTACCAGGTGATATCAGGCTACAGTAAGTTTGAATTAA
Organism: Bacteroidota bacterium; assembly: GCA_043727235.1. GTDB lineage: Bacteria > Bacteroidota > Bacteroidia > Chitinophagales > BACL12 > UBA7236. Next base: position 8,627 of record JAYSYX010000244.1, on the reverse strand, counting down.
AATACACCCTTCTTTGATTGCCGGAGCCGGAACTACCTCTAAAAGTGTTTCCCCGGTTTTCAAATGCTGAATTATTTGTTTCATTTGGGTTTTGATTTTTTAATGATGAGTTGATTTTTTAAAATCCAGTCTACAATTTTTTTGGTGGATTTTCCATTTCCGTATGGATTTATCCTTTTCGACATTTTCCGGTATTCTTGTTTATTGTTTAATAATTCGTCAACGGCTTCTTCTATCTTTTTTTTATCTGTGCCTACTAATTTCACTGTTCCGGCATTCACTGCTTCAGGCCTTTCTGTTATTTCACGCATAACCAGCACCGGTTTTCCCAATGAAGGGCCTTCCTCTTGTATTCCACCAGAATCTGTTAAGATAATATAAGACCTGTTCATTAAATAGACAAAATCCTGATAGGACAATGGTTCCGTCAATAGAATGTTTTTTGTTTTGGATAATGCATTTAAAACCGGTTCTCTCACATTTGGATTTAAATGAACAGGATAAATAATTGTAACATTTGGATTTTTGATTGCTATGCTTTTAAGAGCAGCACAGATGTTCATTAAACCTAATCCAAAATTTTCCCTTCGATGTCCCGTAACTAATATAATGCGGTCAGTAGATAATACTGCTTCGATTAATTTATTGTCTTTTACAATTTTGGAGAAAGATTTAATTGTAGAAGAGGTATAAAATAAACTATCAATGCCAGTATTTCCTGTTTTGATGATCCGTGTTCTTAATACTCCTTCTTCAAGTAAATTTTTTACATTCAAGGCAGTTGCTGCAAAATGAAAGCTCGTTATCTTTCCGGTAAGCACTCTGTTAGCTTCTTCCGGGAAAGGCAAATTTATATTTCCGGTTCTCATTCCGGCTTCAATGTGAGCAATCGGGATTTTTTTATAAAATGCTGCGAGTGCCGCTGCAAAAGATGTATTTGTATCACCATGAACTAAAACAAGATCTGGTTTCACCTTATCATAAATTTTAGAAATTTCTATTATGATCCTTCCGGTTATATCATTCAGTTGTTGATTTTCCTTCATGATATTGAGGTCAAATTGAGGAGTTAAATTAAAAAAATTAAGAACCTGATCCAACATACTTCGATGTTGCCCTGTTACACATAAATAATTTTTAATTCCTTTCCTTAGATTAAGCTCTTTTGCCAATAAACTCATTTTTATTGCTTCCGGTCTTGTTCCGATTATAATTATAGTTTTTAACATTTAATTTTCAGGTTGGTCTTCTGTTTGAATATACTGGCCTTTTTAAGGACTTTAACTGTTGAAATTTATTTGCTTCATAATGTGGAGGCATATTAAAGAGGATCATAAAAATAAACCAGGGAAAAAATACAAACTGGCCTCCCGTAAGATTGCTCTCGAAAAAGGGTATAACCAGAACAGGTGTAATTACAAGAAAATATTTCGAATAGTATATTGCATAATGATACAATGGCCTGATAAACATAAAAGCAATAAACATCAGAAATAGTATTATCCCACCCCCAAATAATACTTCAAGGTAAGAATCATGGTAATCTGCAAGTCCATCTCCATGTAATGTAAACTCATAATTGAACATACCTGCACCTGTTATCCATAATGTTTTCTGTTCATTAAATTTTTCCAATACAATTTTCGCGGTATTAAGTCTCGGTTCGCCACTATCCATCTGAGTTTCTGTTTCCGTCAATCTGGTTTGTAGGGAAGAATCCGGAATTTGATAAAACCAAATTATAACTGCAATTGGAATTATAGATAAGAGAATTTTAAAATCAAGCCGGATGTTTTTAAGACGCAACAAAAAGATAGGGATTGCAATCAATACTGAAACCCATGAGGCGCGGTTTCCGGTAATCAGCAAAAGGTAAATAGCTGCGAACATCAAAGTATACCGTGAAATTTTAAAAATTTTACTTGTGCTGTTATTTAATATAATGTCCACAGTTGATACAAGAAATATTGCGCATGCCCATCCATATTGATTAGATACAAAAAACTGCCCTTGATTCCCTCCCGAGCCGTATATATTTATTTGGCTGAATCCCGCACCTGAACACAAAAAGGCGAGAACCGGAAAAGCATAAATTAAATTGAATGATCTTGTAAAGGCTTTAATAATCTCCATACATGGAAATTTATTCAATAAATTATGAAGAACTATATATACATAAATTAAGGGGAATAAAAAAGATAAGGATCTTAAAATAGAAAATTGAAGATCGGTTGTAAAAAAAGACATAGTAAGGATCCAGAAACAAAAAATGCCTATATATATTATTGTTGGAAATGGTAATGGTTGTTTATTCAAATTCATGTCTTTGATCATTATAACAGCGGATATAACAAGAAAAAAAGATTTGATAATCCTCATCAACTCTACAGATTCCAATCTCGTAATAACCGCCAGGCCGTATCCAAATACAACCAAAAACGCATTGATATTTATCAAAATAAAATCCGGATCCCTGAAAATGCGCTTTTGAATATTAGGCGAGTTCATTTTTACTTAAGACGTTTAAAAAATTATGCAGCATGGAATCTCTTTCAAAATTTTTAATCATTTGAAAAGCATTATTTCGTTTTTCATTTCGTAATGTTTCGTTGGTCAAACATTCCTCAATTGCAATTGTAAGTTGTGTAGCATTTCCTGCATCTACGAGCCATCCGCAATTTCCATTATCCAATACCTCAGGAATTCCCCCGGTTTTTGTTGAAATGATAGAACACCCATGAGCCATTGCTTCAATATTCGCTACTCCTAATGCTTCCAATAACGAGGGAACACAAAAAATGTCTGCCCGCGTCATTAATTCAAATATTTCTTTTTGTTTAAGTATTCCTTTAATCTCATATAGAAAATTACAACCCTGAAGATAGTTCTCGATCTTTTTTACGTCGGAGGGAATTGTCCCGGCTATGATAATTCTTATAGGTTGTGTTAAATTTTTAAGTGCATCTATTAGTGTAAAAAGTCCGCCGCGTTTATAATCATTTTTTACAAATAAAATAAGAGGTATCTCATTGTGTGGTTTAACAAAAGGCACTACGGGGTCAATAGATTTATATAAACAGAAGAGCTTAGATTCCCGAATTTTATATTCTTTTTTGATCTTTTCAAAGAGGTATTTGGAATTAACCACAACCTTGCAACAGGTGTGGCATGCCAATTTTTCTACAAAATAAAATAAAAGCTCTTTAGACCATTTTAGTCGAAAAAAATTATGTTTCCATTTTATGGATGCATTGGTATCATCGTTTACGAATCCAATTGTGTTCTTAAATCTAACACTGCTCCAGATGCCAACTATTGCATTGTTATAAATAATATGGTCAAAATTGAAACCATTGCGTTTTATCATCATAGCCCTTTTATGATATTGATACATACGGAAAAACATACCTAATTTCCGAAATACACTTGGAATCCGGAGAGTTTGTTTATAAATAATTTTTTCATCTGCATGGGTTGTATCCTCTGTAAGAATTCTGATCTCATGTTCTGGGTATAATTCATTTATTTTTAGCAGTAAATGAGCAAATTTAGCAGGTCCATTGGACACCACTTCAAAGGCATTGGTACAAAATAAGATCTTCATATATTAGCGTATTAAATAATATCTGATCTTTATTTCTCAATAAGATTTAAATACAATTTTGGGTCAAAATGTAATTTCAAAATGATGCGAGAGGTTTTTATGTTCTTATAGATCTGTTTGTCAGATCTGTCATTTAAGCTAAAAAATAGTATCTTCTTTTCAGTCCGCATCACAACTCGTCAAAAGGGATATTGAATTTCTAAAGGTGGTGCTATTTTCCCTTTGTAGTACGACACAACATTATAGAAAGAAAATACAAGCAGGATATAGGCACCAAATAAATATGCCGGAATAGGTGGATAGTATGGGAAAAACATTAGCGCATATAATAATATGGCAGCAATTATGAATTTTTGTTTTGTTTTCCATAACAGTATAAAATAAACTAAACCCATAAATGCAGAAAAGATATTTAATAATACTGAGGTAGCTCCGGTATACCCTAGTGAAAAGCACTGTAAAGTATTACTTATCCCATTTTTAATAAACAATAGCGGATCCTTTCTGAATATGGATAAAACTGTGCTTTTTGTGATTTCGGTATATTTTTGGATTACGGTATCGGTATAATAGTTCCCACCTAAGCTTGCATTTAACTCATCACCAGTGCTATCTTCATAGATTTGATATGCAAGATTATCAGATATGTAGGGAACATAGTTATTTGGATATGCACCAATACCCACATATACAGTATGCCAGATAATTTTTTCAGTTGGTTTGTTTATTAACAGAAATAGAATACTACATATCAGTAAAGTGGTAAATGCAAAAACTTTGGAATAATTCCGATAAAGTAAAATAATTGCAAAAACTGATATAAAGAGTATGGTTGGCCGTGCAAGTGTTGAGAATAACAATATTATACTAAATAAAATTGCCATCCATTGCGGCTTGGGTTTTGAAATGATGATATAAATTAGAATAAATCCCGGTAAGCATTGCCAAAAGTAATAGTAATTTAAAACTACAAAGTAGATAATTAAAGGATTGCAGACATAAAAGATGCTAAAAAAAATAACGAATCGATTGTTTTTCCTGAAGTTATGTAAAAGTAATCCGCAAAGGACGAGATGCATTAATACCTGGAATAAAATAAGTCCGTTGGTTTCTCCTAAAAATGGGAACATGATTGTTGAACAACGAATGATATAACAATATCCGATGGGGTTGTGTAGATAGGGAGACAAATTATCGGATCGTTTAAACTGATATTGATATTGCTCTTCCGGACTTAACTTTTTAAAGTTAATTACTTCTGCTTCATCTATTTTAAACTCTTCGAAAATTACCAGGTTTGCAGCGCCTGATAAATAGGGACCAATCCAGTTTTTATTTTCACGTGTTTTGTAAAAAGTATCATGTAAACCATAGGACAATAAAAGCGTAAATATAGAGATTAATAAAAACTGATATCGGAATTTCATAAAATTAGGCTTTTATTTTTTTTTAATTGAACTAAACTAACTTATCGAAATTATGGCCTTTGCGTATTATTTCCATGACTCTATTGTGATTTTGAAACTGTCTGATCTGTTGAAAACACTTCAAATACATTTGTGTAAAAAGGATTTTTATACAGAATGAGCATTTATTATTACATGCTCAATATTCTCCCACGTATATTTATTGATCATTTCTTCGGAAAAATGATATGAGTTCTTTTTCCTGAAAAGTTCATCTATGAGTTCATTCGCGTCAATCATATAGTAGTTGTCAATTACAACACCTAAGTTATTTTCTTTAACAAATCCCGAAATGGATATTTCCGCATTGATGATAACCGGGGTTTTTGTCTGCAACCCATCATAAATTTTATTTGGGCTAGCATTTATATTGTTTTCATTTTTCGGTGCATAAACGCATAAAATATAATCTGCTTCTTCGGCAGCTATATTTAATGCATACTTTTGAGACATAATTCCTCTGTAATCTACCGATTTGTGCTTGGATAGCAGCTTACTTTCTTCATCAGCAAACCAACCTATCATTATAATTTTAACTTCGCGATTACAGCCTATTATTTTTTGTACTATTTCCGTGCCTCGCGAATTTCCTAACCAACCATTATATAGTATTGTTACTGTCTCAGGAAATTGTTTTTTCACAAAAGTGTTATTGAAAGCATTTGGGTAATTTTCTAATAGCTGTATCTTATCTTGCACAAAGTCGGGCATCAATCTCTGTCGATTGCTGTCAGTAACTAAAATAATATCAACAGGTGCATAGATTATTTTCTTGATTAATTTCCATTTGTTTCTGCTTTTATTTAATGTTAAAAAAATGGAATCAAATATATCCAATACAAGATGGTTTCTAAACAGGAAAGGATAAAAGAATATCATTAACTGTTCGTTGATGATATGAATAGAATTGTATTTGTTTCGTAATAATTTGGCAACAAGATATAATTGTTTGATAATTGTTAGTGGATGATTTCGTGTTCCAATAACTAAATAAAAATATTTACAGTAATGCCTTGCAAACGAATCTGTATTGGTAGAGCCAACTCCCAGATATGTTATTTCAAAATGTTGGGATAAACTTTTAAGTTCTTTATTAATACGCATGTCGGAACCATCATTCGAACTAATAAATAATATCTTTTTTTTTGGCCACATCTTTTATTGTAGTGTTATTTCAAGGCTTTCAAATAAGGCTTTGATAAAATGTGAGCAATTTCATTGAATTGACCTCTGGATCATGGCGCTTTTGAATATTTTCAATAATTCTTCGCTTACAGTTTTCATTTGGTATTGTCTTTAATGCTTGCCTGATTGATTTTTCTAAACTACCTTCCTCTGTAGGATCATAAAGTATGGAGCAATCTTTTTCTGAAAGCTCTTGAATAGCTGGAAAATTTGGTGCAATAACAAAGGCACCGAACCCCATCGCCATGATCAGCGAACCTGGATTTAGCGGTATGTCTTTATAATTGATAAAAACAGCATCAGAAGCACAAAAATAATATTGGAGTTCTTCAGGGGGTATGTAGGTATTTATGATATTAACCTTACAATTCATTCCTGAAGGAACCAAGCCCTCAATGACTTTTAAATATTTTGAATCGGCACATTTTCCCGCAATTATTAACAGACTTTCAGGTTCATTTACTTTTGTAAAAGAGAGTAGTATATCTTCAATGCCTTTGTAGGGATCTATTCGGCCCAATAAAAGTAATACCTTCATTTTTTCATCCACCCCAAGGTAACCTCTGGAATCAATTTTTGTTGTTTCATTCGGATAATAAGAAAAGTAATTGGGATGTGTTATAATAACCGACCATAAATGTTCTAAAGAATAATACTTATTAAATATCTCCCGTGATGCGTTACTTGCGAAAACAATCCCTTTGCATTTTTGTAATATTTTTGAGGTCCAAAATATTTCCATATCTATATTATTTGCTCCATGGGAATAAACATTGTCAGCTGAATATACTATGGTCGTTTTATTTAATTGTGGTAAGGTTAATACTAACATCACTTGCTTAACCCAGCTTAATAATTTAGTCCTACCTAAATACATATCATGGGGCCAAAATAAATGTAGAATATCAGGTTTTACCTTTAAAACCTGAAATAATGGAAATATTTTTGCACCTGGAACTGGAATCACTTCAATATTTGTTTTGCGTAACTCATTAATCAGAATATTTTGATATGGATTTTCCTGTTCTACACCATAAGGATAAAATGCGACTCTTAATTTCTTCAAAGTATGTAAAAATTTAAGGAATAGGTTTGCATTTTTAATTGTACTTTAAACTAATGGTTTTGATAAGGACTTTAAAAAATGTTGTATGCCTTCGAATTCGTATCCATGTCTGATTTTCCCAACATAATGTTTCCCGATTGAATTTTTAGGCAATTTAAATAAATCCACATCATATCCCTTCGGGAGATATTCTGCAGTCCCGATATTAGAATCAACCAATAAACTAACAAGTGTTTGTTCCATTCTGTATGAACTCATGTGTGATTGCATAAAATCATGGGATAACCAAATTTCTATTTTTTCCAGTGAAATATCGTCACTATTAAATACCCAAAGCCCTGCATTTACATCTGGATAAGGTAACGTACCCAAATGTTTAATAATGTTTTCAGGTGTATCAATATATGCACTTTCCAAATCCTTATTAAAAAAATTGTGCGATTTGCGTTGTGAAATAAAAGTTTGAATATAAAAATCTGGTCTATTGAAAAACAAAATGTCAGGATCCAGGTAGGCAATTCTTTCGCCAGAGCTGAAAAGTTTTACGTCTATTAATTTTAAAGCAAGAAAATGGGTTTGTCTATACTTTAAGATATTTGGAAATGATTGAAGTGAATTTTGTGTTATGAGATCTGATTCTTTCCGTGTATAAATTCTGGCCCTAATATGCTTTTGTATATAGGCGATATCATGATTAGTTAAGGTTCCGTCATCATGTATAATGAAATGGAAATTTTCCCCAGCTACATAATTGAAAACTTTGTAAGTGCAGATTCCCATTTCTACATCTGTGTGGCATAATAAACTGTGAATAGAAAATGCATTGCCGGAAAGAGCAGAGTAATCCGGCAAAGCTAAGATTAATGCTTTTCTAAGCTTACTTCTTTTGGGTGACTGGATGAAATCGCGCAAGAATTTATTTCGAACTCTTTTTAAAACATTCTTTTGAGGCTCCAGCGGAGTTAATTTGTAATCCATTAGAGTGAGGAAACAGAGTTATTATTCATTAATTCGGTCAGCATACTACTAATTTCCGATAAACTTTTTATTTCAGCTACCTTTTTGCAGTGCTCATTATATGGTAAAAAGTCATCCTGGTTTTGAAGGCAGGCCACCAACGATTTTTCAAAATCCCATATTGATCGTGACACATTTGGAAATCCATTAAGATTTAAATATTTATCATTTTGATATTGATGAACGAATTTATCCAGTTGTTTAAGGTTAAATGCTAAACTAAAATCAAGAAAGAGAACAGGGATGTTAAGGTATGACGCCTCCAATCCAAGCGTAGTTCCGCAATGAA
>JAYSYX010000243.1:0-3744 GCA_043727235.1 Bacteroidota bacterium | reverse complement strand
TATTATTAACGACCTTTCAAATACCTAAAAATAATAATTCATTGATATGTGCTCCCCAGAAAATGAAGGTGACCCCTTATTTTTCTTTATTAAAAATACCTGCATCCTTTAGAAATCTGACCCAGGAATTAGGACATTGGACTTAGTGGATTTAATTAAAAAACATTCTCACTAAATTAAAGTTAATTGTAAGAGATAAATTTTCAATCCAGATTGAATACACCTTTTTTAACCTTTCCACCTCTTCCTTCCTTTTTTCTTCCTTAGAACCTTACCCTTCTCCCTTCGAATCTTCTCCCTTCGATTCTTTCTAAGTCCGAATCTTCTCCCTTCGAATCTTCGATTCTTAATCAGTGGGTCTGCCATTAAACGGATTAAACGCCCTATCCCCCGTATTAATCGTTTTTGCTCTATGAACAGTTTTGTTGCCGTATTTTTTATTAATGGCATCCAATGCTTTGTAGAGATTGATATTCTCCTCCGTTTCGTTGAACATATCAATTTGTTGCTGACCGTGCATTAAATTACTGAAACGAACGCCAATTAATCGGATTGTTCTTTTGGTATCAAACATTTTATGTAATAATTCTTTCGCTTTCGGAATGAGTATATTATCGGATGCTGTTGCAGTAAGCGAAGTTTGTTGAATAAATGTTTCAAAATTGGAATAACGCATTTTAATGGCTATACAACTGGTAAGAAAATTTTCTTTGCGCAATTTAAAACTTAATTGTTCCACTAAGGAAATAACATAGGTTTCGAGATATTCAGCATCTGTAATGTCCTGCTCAAAAGTATTTTCTGAGGAAATAGATTTTCTGTCTGTATATGGAACAACGGGATTATTATCAATACCATTTGCTTTGTTCCATAAAGCAATACCCATTTCTCCGAATACCTCCTCCAGTTTTAAAATATCAAAGTCCTGAATATCCTTTACCATTTCTATTCCCATGGCTTTTAATTTCGGATAGGTTTTATCGCCAACTCCGGGAATTTTTGTGATATGTAATTTGGAAAGAAATTCTTTTTCTTTTCCCGCTTCTATAAATAGGAAACCATCGGGTTTTGCTTCACCTGTTGCAATTTTGGCTACAGTTTTATTTGTGGATAGTCCAAATGATATTGGCAATCCCGTTTCCTTTTTAATTAATTCCCTTAGCTCCTGGGCAAGTTTAAAACTTCCGAAAAAAGTATCCATACCACTCAGGTCAATATAAAATTCATCGATGGAAGCTTTTTCTAATACGGGAACACGATCTGCAATAATATCTGTAACCCTTTTTGAATAATCGGCATAATCATAATAACTGCCGGGAATAAAAATTGCATCAGGACATAATTTTTTTGCTGTCATTGACGACATAGCACTGCGAACTCCGAATTTACGCGCTTCGTAACTGCAGCTCGCTACTATTCCTCTTTCCGCAGTACCGCCCACAATAACTGGTTTCCCTTTTAAGTTCGGATCTTTAATTACCTCCACCGAGACAAAAAAGGAATCGAGATCCATATGTAGAATTGAACGGGACAAAATTGGTATTTAGTAAATAGTATTTAGTAATTAGATTGCGTTAACTACAAGTTACAAAATTTATTATTAATTGGAAATTAATCTGGCAATAGGGTATCGGTTATGGGATTTTTCGTGGTAAATGGAATTGTCGTAAACAAATCGCAATTGTGCCCAGGCATTTGCTGCGAATTCGGGATCTGTGTTTTGTTTCTCCGTTAATTTAGCTTTTAATGCAGGGTCGGTTTTAAGTAATTCGGCAGCAATATCTTCAAAAACATAATCACTAAACCATTCTTTCTGCATTAATATCGCGTCAAAGAATCCCCAGGCAAAAAATGAATCCGGAGCTTGAGGTTCTAAGGTTTGCACGATATAATTATTACTTTCCTGATTTACATTTACCACGATATCGCCTTTAAAATATTGAATTTTTTGAATTTCTTTTCGCACTTTAATATCAGTATGTAAATAATGGCCTTCAAAAGCAGTGGCAGTAGATTCAAGGTCTTCAATATAATATACTTCCACCTCCATGATGGTATCTGCATTTAGAGGAGTTATTACAATGTCGTTAATGATCAATCGCTCAATAACATTTCTCCATGCTTTTGGAATGATATAAGCCTTTGGAGCACTGATTATTAAAGTGGGATCGTAAGTATCATAAAAAGATATTTCTTTTTCATAAGGTTCATTTTTATCATAATATAATCGTTGCAGTCCGCTTACCTCACTTGCCTTATATTTTGCTTCATATCCCAAAAAAAGAAATGATTCTTTTTTCTCCGTATTTAATCGCCAGTTGATCGCAAATTCTTTAGCATTTTTACATTGGGATTTAGCCTCATTCCGCACTTTTATTATTTCATTAGATCGAGAATTCGTAAATTCAATATATACCTTTAATAATTCGTAAGTAGATTCAACTCTTATGTCATATGGTTTTAACATATGTGTTTCAGGCATAAATCCCAATGTGTTAAATAATGCGGTATAACCTGTTGAATATCTGCCGAGATCTAAAAATCCGCTAATACCATTATCAGGTATTTTATTTATTTCATTAACGTAAGGACACATCGGGAAACCTGCTTCCTTCATTTCTGAATATAATGCAGGGATCATAGTTTGTTTGAGATAGGTTCCTAAAGCTTCAGGTAGTTTGGAGTGTTGAGTGGAGATGAGCGTCATCACATGCTGATAATCGGCACCGTTGCTAACATGAGTATCTACAAAAACATCGGGATCCCATGTTCTGAATATTTTAGTAAATGATTGTGCATTTAAAGTTTCACATTTAATAAAATCTCGATTGAGATCGAAGTTTTGTGCATTTCCTCTAAAACCAAATTCTTCCGGCCCGTCCTGATTTACCCGCGAGGTGGAATTTCTGTTTAAAGCACCATCTATATTATATACCGGTATAATCCCTATAACGACATTTTTTAACTGTTCCTTTAAATTTTTGGAGACTGCTAATTCGCTGAGTAATTTAAGACATGCATCAATACCATCCGGTTCGCCCGGATGTATTCCATTATTAATAAATAATATAACCTTTCCTTTTGCACGGCTGCTATCCGGATCAAAATCTTTTTCTGCATCAATTATAATTAAATGAAGAGGCTCCCCACTATCCGTTAACCCATATTCAATTAATTTTGAATATTCCCATGTTTTAACCAAATTACTATAGTAGGAAATTATTTCATGATATTCCGGCGTTTTATTCGATTTGTAGAGTTCAGTGATCTGTGATGTAGCCATTTTTGTTAAATTTATTAAAATTATTAAGATAAATGTTATACGCATGTCTCAATTTTAAGCTAAGTTAAATAAATCTATCCGTTTTGAGTAAAAAAAAACCTCCCGGTACAACCGAGAGGTTAATAACATGTGGGTTGATCAGAATTATTCTATCACTTTTACACCTTCATCAATATCAAATACCAAGTTGATTGAATTCGATTTTTTTAGATCCATTTCTGTTTTATAAATAAAATCCTGACTGTATTGATTTTCAATTGTATGTTTTTCCCATTCATTTTCATAATAAGCATAATTGATGATTTCGATATTGCGTTTCCCTTTTTTAGTCTTTATTGTAATGCTATTGGGTTCAGATTCCTTTTTAATGGAAGTAGTGCCTACTAATTTACCATCTATATAAATTTCTGTTTTAGTTTGATGGTCATACCCTTCTTCAATATTTTTAAAGGTGTAGGAAA
>JAYSYX010000242.1:0-9908 GCA_043727235.1 Bacteroidota bacterium | reverse complement strand
CTGCGAACTCTGCGGGAAGCAACACTGCTGGGAAACAAAATAACAAAGCCCGCAATAATTGATATTGCAGGCTTTTTTTTCCTGATAAACTATTTTGTTTTTTTGGCTATTTTTTCAGCTCTTTTTTCTTTTTTTGTTTTCTCAGGTTTTTTCTTTGTTTCCTTAACCGTGTTTTTACCTTTTGCCATAGTTGTAAATTTTATTCTGCAATTATACGTAAATCTTTAAACAGGGTTTTAAGAAATCCACATTTTACCCACAAGAATTATAAATTTCGAGTATTGTCGGTAACCATCTAAGAACAAGTTCAGACCCATTACCAATTGAATCAACCAATAATTTGCAAGAGTTTATCCATGTCTCAATTTATACAAATAAAAATTTAAAAAATATTTGGGAATATCAAAAATACGCATTAACATTGCTTTGTGTTTTCATGGGGATAGCAGAGGGAGTCTCGTTCTGAGACAAACTCTGCTTTTTTTATGTCATATTTTGAATAAACACCGGCTCAGAGATCTACTAATTTATCTCGAAAGTTCCGGTACTAAGAGTATCCGTTTTATCAATAAGTCTGAATAAGTACACACCTGCAGAAAAATTTCCAGAAGAAAGCATAATTGAATTAACATTGGCAGGTATGTTGATCACCCTAACCAGATTACCAAGTGTGGTATAGATCATTAATACTCTGTCTTCTGAAGTTTGGGAGCTAAATTCAAATGTAGCTGAAGTATGAAAGGGATTCGGATAGATGCGGGTCTGTGTTGAAATAATTTCTTCAATTACATCAACCGGATCCTCATGAACAATTGGCTCGATGCCACATTCACCGGTAATGGAAGGCAAATTAATATCAAGCCATGTTGAGCGCGCCTCAAACCACCATTTTAAATAATCAATTTCCTCCTTATAAGTATCACCAACAAAATAGTTCCAGTTAACGTACTCGCCTAAAATTTCCCATTTTTCAAAATTTCTTGTCTGCGATTCATCAAGATAAGAAGCGACAGAATCAATCCATGCATTGATCGAATCGGTTTGTAAAATTGTATTTCGCAATTCTTCCCATCTGCATTTTACAAGTCGCCTATAACCAGGGTCCTCCAGCAAAACAGGCCACCAATGCGGGGGTTCGGTTGAAAAATCGGGACAAACCGTTGCGAAATTATATTGCCATCCGGTGGTATCATAGGCATCACAATAATCTGCATTGCCGTATGAAAGATTAAAATCCCACATGGGACCACACTTTAATTTTCCGCCATTGCTGTCCTTATCTTTATACATAAAACTACTGGAACGATATCCATCAACAGTTCTGCCTAATTCCTGCATGAGGAAAAAATCGGCAAAGGTTGACATATCAATATATTTTCTAAACCCTAGTTCAGGGTCGGAAAAATCGGGACCATACACTGCATTTTCAAAAGCAGTTACATAATCCTTAATGTATTCCGATTGTTCAATGGTTAATTCTATGTCTTCAGGGTCATGGTATAAATAAAGTAATTTATCCTGATAGGGGGAGGTCCATGTAGTAATACTGCTTCCTGTGAGCTTATCAATTTTAAAAATGTAACCCCCTGTGAGTGAATCACCCGCTATATCATTGGAATCCAGTGTCGCAATTGCTATTCTGTCGTCGTCGCGTTTTATGCGTTCTATAAAGGAATAAACGCCTCTGTAAGTACCATTTAACATAAGCTCACAATATACATAACGCGGCGACCAGGGTTGCATTCTTGAAAAAATACTGAAAGTTATCTCATTGCGCATCAGTGTTTTATCGGGATATGCGCCGTATAGTATCCAATCGTTTTCGGAAGGCATTCCTAATATAGAGGTATTCAATTTAATTCCAAGGGAATCACGGGTTTCTATACCGTAAGATTTTTTAGGATATTGTTGTGAGGTAGAACCACGAAGTTCTATTCCTATGCTGCCAAAATAATCATTGTATGGGTCAGTGAGATAATTGCGAACACCAGGACCGTTATTTATAATTCCCATTTCACAAGTGATCTTTTCCTCATCAATAATGTTTTGTCCGAAGGTATTGATCACAACAATAGGAAGATTGGAATCTGTAAAATCAACCTGAGCATTTAGGCCGGTCATCACAAAAACAAAACTAAAAATGCCAATCAGGGTTCTTTTCATAGCGGATCAACATTTTAATTGATCGGTTTTACAATACAAATATAAGCACCATGCGCGAATTGTGGTATTTGCCACACCGCACATGATTAACATTTTTACAGGAAATATCCAAAATGAAAAGACCTGTCTTCTTAATTCTTTAATATACCGGAATACTTTCGGCACAAATTTCCAACCCGACATTCAATGATTCCGGCTTTGGTACTGGTCCTGAATATTATTTGGGAATCAATCCATTAGAGTTACCGTCAGCAACCTTCCGGTCCGCAAACTTCCCCATCGTTTTTATTTACTGTAACAGGTTTTAGCATGTTTTTTTCTTCCCAAATTGTATTTAAAACCTGTTCAAATGAATTGGGTTCCTGAGCACGTGAAACGGCATATTTTCTGTCAAAAACAAAAAAAGGAACTCCTCTGGCTCCAACCATTTGCGCTTCCAATATATCACGGTTTACTTCTGCCGAAAAGGTATCTCCATTTAACAGTGCCATTATCTCATCTTCCTGTAATCCGACTTCCACTCCTATCTCACATAATACAGTGTGATCAGCTGTGTTCTTTCCTTCGGTAAAATATGCGAGAAATAAACGTTCTTCCAATGCATCTTGTTTGTTATATTTTTTTGCGAGATGCGACAAACGATGTGCATCAAATGAATTTGCCACAACTGCTTTATCCATGTTGTAAGTTAAACCCACCTTTTTTGCAAGCTCTGTCACATAATTATTAGCCTCTTCAGCCTGCTTAAGACTCCAACCCTTCACTTCAGATAAATATTGATTTATATTTTTTTGTGGATCTGTAATCATATCCGGATTAAGTTGAAAACTTTTCCAGATGACTTCCACATCATCGCGATGCGGAAATTTTTCCAATGCAAGTTCAAATTTACGTTTGCCAATATAACAAAAAGGACACATCACATCGCTCCATATCTCTACTTTCATAAGTTAATTTTTACAGATAACATTTGGGTTAGAAATTAATTCACTAAAAATTAAAATGTAGTCTCATACTCTGTAAAAACCGCTCTATCTGTCTTTGATGTCGCATAACATGCACTATGGCGTGTTCCAATAATTGTTCAGCATCGTATTGCTGACCCCAACGGGATAGAATTTTATCTTCATTCTTAAAAACTTCCAATTGTAGATCAGGATAATCTACAAATAATTTCTCCGTAAAAGAAATCAATTCTTCGAATGCAATATTATATTCAGAAATTGAATTCAGGAATATTATTTCATGAAACGTAATTTGTTCTCCCAAATTATTTCTGATCGCAATTACATAATTATGGCCTGCTTTTACTACATGTGAGAGAATAGTTTGAACCGACTTGCAATTTTCATCCTTTGTTAAAGGATCTGCAATATATTTTAACTCATCATTTGTAATATCAGAAATAACATATTGCAATTCCCTCAATACATTTTCATATACATCCATTATGGCTCCTGCAGACCCGTTTGTTCGATATTGTTTTTGCATATCCGTAAAGAGTTAGTAAGAATTATTTCTTTTTATACTGCTTTTCTCCTGCTGTAATGTTGGTATATAGTTTGTTTTCTGCCGGAGGAACAGGGCATGCATATCCTCCTGAATAAGCGCAATAGGGGTTATAAGCTTTATTAAAATCAACAATTAGTTTACCATCAACTATTTCCCCCATTCTGAAGTCCATATATCTACCACCGCCATAGGTTTCTGTATAATTTGTATTATCATTGAACGGAACAAATAAATAATCTTTGTATTCATCTTGTTCACGCAATTTCATACTTTGATAAATACTCAGTGTGAATGTTGAGTCATGCAATTGGAAATTGATGGTTCCATATTGAACATATCTTTTTACAATACCAAGTGAAGTTGCCATGTCGAAGGGAATTGCATCTGGCGTAAGTGTGATTATTCCCGTTACTGCATACGTTGAATCAATTGCATAAAAATCCAAATGTTTGATGTCCTTTTTGGTAAGTGGTGAATGTTCATCCGTTAAAAAATCGTTGATATATTTTTCCCGGTGCGCTTCTAACATATCAGTATATGTTTGAGCAGATAAAAGGAAAACAAATGAACATAAAAAACCTGTAATTACTATTTTCATTATTCGTATTCTTATTTTTAGTAAAGATATTAATAAGTATTTTTAGGAAACGAATTTCATACAACTTACGGTATTTTTAGCTCAATTTAAATACATCTCTAAAAAAAATTACAGAAATTTCCTTTTTTTCCCTGCTTATGTTAATTTTATTCTTGTTTCAGTCACCCTAAACTTTCCGGATATGCCTAAAAATATCTACTCATTTATATTAATAACCCGTAAAAACAATATGTTATTTCTAGCCTCAGGCATATTATTGACCCTACTGCTTTTTACAGGTTCTATTTATAAAAATGACCTTGGCAACTCCGGTTTGGAAAATATAAGTTTTACCTCCCCATTTTTAGCGGTTTCCCCTTTGATACCAAGCCCTGTTCCTTATTCCGTTGTATTTGTTTCGCGACAAATTCCGGATAATGGAAGCATTTATTGGGATGAAGCAAATGATATGCCCGGAGTTGGTCCTTATTCCCGTTTCCGTGTTTGTTCCCCGGGAAAATTATTGATGTACAAAGCAAATGGCACATTGGTAACGCTTGTGGATGGCAGTAATCCAACGGCTTCATCACTGTTTCTGATAGATGTAAATGCACCTGAGGTAAATTATGCAGGTAATAAGATTGTTTTTGCCGGATTACCTGCTCCGCCACCAGGCGAAGAATATGATACAGCACCAAATTCAAACCCAAATGCATGGCGATTATATACTATAAATAAAGATGGATCTGGATTAACACAGATGACTTTTAGTGATATGATACTGGATTATTCGCAGTTTGGAGATGCTGCAAGCGGACTTATGGGATATGATGATACTGATCCATGTTATTTGCCTGATGGAAGAATTGTATTCTCTTCCACACGATATCCTTCCTACGCGCAATACAGTGGGGTGAGAACCACAAATTTATTTGTTGTGAATGCTGATGGTTCTGGTTTACATCGCATTACAAGTGAACGCAATGGTGCAGACAGACCGGTTGTTGATCCCCAAACCGGTAGGATAGTATATTCGCGGTGGTGGAGAAATCATCGTTTTCCATATGATGAAATGACAACCGTTGCAGATGGTGATGGATTTTTATTTAAATCGGGGCTATCTTCCGATAGAAATATTATGGTTGGCGGTGCTGATATGATGTGGAGAAACGCATGGCAGGCAACATCAATTAATCCCGACGGGACAGATATAAAAATGTTTGCAGGAGGAATGCAAAGTGATGTTGCAAATCATATTTATGGTTGTGCATTTACACCTTCCGGAGATTTGGTCGCCAATTTTTTCCCAATGTTCAATATGACCGAAGCTGCGGGTTTCGGAGGATTGAGAAAATATGATAGAGGTCCGGGTGTTTACGAACATTTATTTGGAATTACAAACACCTATGCAGAAAATTATGCGCATGAAACTGATCCGATTTCTTATGGAATTTACAACAGTGAATATGCCGGAGAACCGGATGTATTACCCGATGGAAGAATTATGTTCAGTTGGTGTGCCGATTATTATCAGCAGTACGGAATATATGTAATGAATGCCGATGGTACTGGAAAAATTTTGATTTATGATAATCCATTAACAACAGAATTACGGGTTAAAGCACTTAAAACCAGACCACTCCCTCCTATTATTTCAGATTCAGTATTTACATTTCCTTCATTATTACCCCCTACCATTACAGGACCTTTTAATAGTGATGGTGTCTTTACTTTCGAGTGTTTTAATGTGTATTATAACGATCAGATCGATGTTGATATAGCAAGTGCACCTGCCATTGGTTCAGCAAAAACAATTCGTTTTTTTATCGATCACCAGCGTACTAGTCCGGGTTCTTTTCCAACGCTGGATTGGCCAATTTTACTAAATGAAAAATCAATTAAACCCGATGGATTTGTTTCAGAGCCTAACGCTCCCGCAAATGTTCCTTTATTTGAGCAATTAAGAAGCAGTAACCCGCTTGGATATAATGTTCCGATGGCCGGTGAACCCTTTGATAATGGTGTTGCCCATGTTGCAGGACTGAATTTTAGCAGAGAAGGTGCAAAAGCTACTTGTGTTGGATGTCACAGCGGACATAGCATGATACCTGTTCCAGCCACACGTGCCGATGCAGAATTTACAAATCTAGCACCGGGTGCAACTGTGGAGGTTTCCAGTTCCAAAGATGTTGCATTAAATAAACATGTTATAGACAGAAGAGTGCAAAAAGGGGAAGACTGGCAAGTGTGGAATTCAGCAATTGGCACTAGTGATAATCAATGGGTATTATTAAAATTTCCGGTTCCAATTACTATACGCACAGTTGTTTTATACAATGTCCCTTCAGGTGGAGAAGGTAATTCTACAATATTAATAAATAAAACTACAGTAACATTATACTCAGATGCCAACGGATTAATTCCAATTATATCAAAAAATATTAATAATGTTCCTGTTAATGGAAAACATGCAACTTTTGCAGATGTGATCGCACAAAGTGTACGAGTTAAATTAAAAGATATAAGCGGAACTTTTTATGGTTATGAAATTGGTACCATCGCGGAAATAGAAATCATTGCAAGCGGTGATATAAGCGGAGCAAAATTAGAAGCGCCATCAAATGGATTTTCAGCACAAATATTTCCAAATCCGGTAAATGATGTTTTGCATTTCACTTTAAAGTATAAGCCTGATGTAACCGTGAATGTGAGTATAATTGATATTAACGGTGTAGTTGTAAAACAATTTGAAACAACGATGGATGCAGCAATAACAGAAGATGAAATCTCGGTAGCTGACCTTGCTGCAGGGATATATTTTATTACATTTAATAATGGAGGCAATATAGAAACTTTTAAATTTGTGAAATTATAATCTACATAATGACAGAAATAAACAAGGACCCTTTACATGGAAAAACATTACAATATATTTTAGAATTTCTTGTAAAAGAATATGGTTGGGAAGACCTTGGAATGATAATTAGAATTAATTGTTTTAATGATAATCCCAGTATAAAATCGAGTTTAACTTTTTTGAGAAAAACGCCCTGGGCGAGGAAAAAGGTGGAGGAGTTGTATGTGGAGACTTTAAGATAGCTGATTGATGTACCAATGTACCGATGAACAGCCAAAAATAATGTACCAATTAACAGCCGATGTACTATTAATTAGCAAATGTGGAGGCCTTCGGCCAATTAGCAAATTAGCAAATGGAACAGCCGACTATAATTTTGAATGAAACATTTTATTTCTGCAAGATATTTATATTAAGACGGAACTTTCCCCAATTTACATTTAATAAAACTGCGACTGCGACGGGCCCCCAGCCCCAAAGGGGAGTTTAGTTTGTAGTAAATTGAAATTTTAATTTCAAAGCGAAAATCTCTAATGCTAGAAACTGCCCACTGTTTACTGCCCACTGTTTACTGCCCACTGTTTACTGTTTACTATTTACTGCCCACTTCTCCCCTCACTTCGCTACTTCAATCTTCACCTTTTTATTCTTAAGCCTGTGTTCTTTTAATAAATGCAGAGCCTGATTAATTTTTGTTTTACGGACTGCTACAAAACTGAAGAAATCTTTTACTTCTATTAATCCAATATCTTCCATTTTTAGATCCCCGCGTTTGGTGAGATATCCGACGATGTCGATCTTATTTACTTTATCTTTTTTGCCGACTGAAATATATAAGGTTGACCATTTGGGTTTGTCGGGAAGAATTTCTGTTTCGGGCAATTGAATTTCTTCATCAACATGTTTAACGTAGTCAGGTAATTTTTCTTCCTCTGATAATATTAAAATAATTGTTCCACTGGCATCCATACGCGCAGTTCTGCCGTTGCGGTGAATGAACATATCTTCTGTGTGAGGTAAATGATAATGTATGATATATCTGATATTCGGAATATCCAATCCGCGACTTGCAAGATCTGTTGTTACCAAAACATCAAAGGTTCCGTTTCTGAATTTTATTAATGCGCTGTCACGCTCCTGCTGCTCCATTGCACCGTGATAAAAGACATTATATATTCCTTTTTGAGTTAAAAGTTCACTTGTTCGTTCCACTGATTCACGATGATTACAAAATACTATTGCCGATCGGTTGCCGATGTAACATAATAATTTGAACAAGGTATCGGCCTTATCTTTTTCGGGCGACAAAACTGTTTGAATAGCTAATTGTGTTGTTGCACTTTTTTCTTCGCTAACAAATTCAAGGTATTCAGGGTTTTTAATTCCGATAAATTCAGGGATACTATGTGTATGTGTTGCAGAAGTTAATATTCTTTTATTTATGGTCGGTAGTGAAGAAATAATAAAAGACATTTCATCCGTGAAACCCATTTCCATACTTTTATCAAATTCATCCAACACAAGTGTGGTAATTGTGTCGGTTGTTATATTTCCTCTCCGAATATGATCAGCTAATCTTCCTGCTGTTCCAACAATTAATGCAGGTGGTTGAATTAAATTATTCTCTTCTGTTTCTCTTTTATGTCCGCCATAACAGCAACTGATCTTAAATCCAGTTCCCATTGTTTTAAAAACCTGATCGATCTGCAAAGCCAATTCCCGGGTGGGAACAATTATCATGGCTTGTGTTTTTTTATTACTTTGTTCCAGCAATTCAAGAACCGGCAATAAAAAAGCAAGTGTTTTACCGGAACCTGTTGCAGAAAGTACAACTACATCCGCATGTTTTTTATTAGCTTCAATTGTGGCAATTTGCATTTCATTGAGCGCATCTATTTTAAAATTATTGAGTATCTTATTCAGATCATATCTAGCCTTTTGCATATTGCAAAGATAGGCAGAATAAAAATGGCAAATCTTAAACTATTTTTGTGCGTAGAAATTGATGATAAATTATTATGTTAGAATTTTTGAGAGATCTGTATCATTGTTACAGAAGTAAAAGTCCATTTTCAAATAAACCCACCATCGGTTTGCTATGAATAAACTGCTCAAAATGAGTGAGTTCTGCTGCAAGGTATTTTTCCTGCATATCTTTAATTGACATTAATGGAAAACTATTAACCGATAATTTAGGTAAAACTGTTGTCAACCAAAATCCTTGATCTTTTGGTAGTAATATATTGAATTCTGTTGTTTTATCTACAAATAAAAGTCTGATCATTTCGATTTCCGACGACTTTTTTATTGATGATACATTTTCCATTACAGGCTGATTTCCCAACCAGATAATTTTTGTTGATGGAGTAATATCTTTAATATCCTTTTCCGCCAAAACCTTTTTTATATAATTTGGTGGAATTAATGTTTTAGGTATCTTAAAATCAAACCAATTTTGAAGATCATCTTCCAAACCAATTCCGTGCATGTAATTAAGAAGCGATTTTTTTAATCCGAAACTGAATTTTTCATGATTGGTTCCGCTATCATCCATAAATTCAATGTCGTTATTTGCAAAGGTACCTATGGTATGACTTATTTTTTTTACTTTGAAAAATGCAGGATCTAATCCAACCGGACTATGTGCTGTCATTGCAAACTGATGCCAGAATCCCGATTGCATTATTCCCGCAGAAAATAGTTGTCGCACCATAGGTACCTTTGCAAATAACGACATTGAATTTATGGATGATAGCGGAACCAATCATGAAAAATTCAGTTTCGGATTAAAAAAATCGC
>JAYSYX010000241.1:0-9926 GCA_043727235.1 Bacteroidota bacterium | reverse complement strand
CCCGTCCACAGAGTTCCTTCGGTAACTCTGTGGCGAAGTACTAGGAGAGAAAATTCCCCACGAGTCTCAGTTGAGAATTTATGACTAAGTACCAGGTTGGAAAATTCCCCACAGAGTTACCGAAGGAACTCTGTGGGATGCGGTTAATTTATCTTGCTGTAAACAATATCCAAAATTTCCTTTTCCAATTTCTCCGCCTCATCAACTATTTTTTCTCCGGCTGCAATTTTATTTGCTGCCACTTCTTTATCGCTTAATCCCCCTGCATTTATTTTCACATTTAAAAATGCGCCGATAACTGCAGTTCTCGCACACAAGGCTCCAACACCGGCATCACTCACCGAATTCGGATTTCCGATCTCTGCCATGGCTTTAATTGTTTGCATACTTTCCAAACTTAATTCCATCACTTTGAGTGGAATATTAATTGCATTTAAAGTCGCTTCCTGAATACCTTTTTTTCTGGCTGCTTTTTCTTCTTCAGTTCCCTTCGGCAAAGAAAAAGCATTCATGATCTGATTAAATGCGTTGGTATCCTCATCCACCATTTTCATTAATTTATCTTTTAATTGTTGTCCCTTTACTGAATGATCTGAAAATTCTTTCCACTTATCGTCCCAGCCTTTTTTATGTGATGATAAATTAGCAACCATGGTGGCTAGACTAATTCCCAATGCACCAACATATGCCGAAATACTTCCACCGCCCGGGGCAGGACTCTCACTTGCAGTTTCGTTTGCAAATGCAGTTAAACTCATAGAAATTAATTTTCCATGTCTTTCTTTTCCCCACAATTTATATTCAATTATCTTATCCTCCGGATCAAATGCATTTAATTCATCAAGACCCATACTTTTTATTGCGATCTTAATTAATTCTTCTTCACTGACTCCTGTACTTCTGTTTTGTTTTTCCAGAAAATATTTTCCCGCATCCAACATACTTTGCAGTGGAATTAATCCAACCAACTCACTGCCCGTTACACGCATTCCTCTTGCAGCAGCACTTTTTACCGCTTCATCAAAGGCAATATGCACAGGAGTGATATTTGTATTTGTGAGGTTCATACTCACCTGTGCAATACCATATTCTTCAATGAACCATCCAATTGCTTTTACACTTTTACATGCGCCCGGAATTCTTAATTCATTTCCATCGCTATCTTTTTTTCCGGAGGGATCCACTCTTCCGTTTTCTCTAAGATCAAAAGCAACGGAATTTGCACGTCGAACACTTGTTGTATTTAAATTCACATTAAATGCTACCAAAAAATCTCTTGCACCAATAATGGTATTTCCGGTTTTTGCATTAAAAGTTGTGGGACCAAAATCAGGTTTCCATTCCGGTAATTTTATTTTTTGTTCTATACCTTCATATTCTCCTGCTCTTACATTTGCGAGATTTTTTCTTTCTGGATTTCTCGCTGCACTTTCATATAAATAAACAGGAATATTTAATTCTTCTCCAACACGTTTACCCAATTTTTTTGCACAATCGATACAATCCTGCATGGTGGCATTTGCAACGGGTATAAAGGGACAAACATCCGTTGCACCCATTCTTGGATGTTCGCCTTTATGTTTGCGCATATCAATTATTTCTGATGCTTTTTTAATTCCCCGAAACGCTGCTTCCACAACATCAGTTTCATTTCCAACCAGCGTAACTACAGTTCTGTTTGTTGCCTTACCGGGATCTACATCTAATAATTTAACACCTTCCACCGATTCTATGGCATCTGTAATTTGTTTGATGATGCCCATATCGCGGCCCTCACTGAAATTGGGAACACACTCAATAACTTTCTGCATGGTTGATTTTTTTTCAAAGATAAAGCGCTAATCTTTATTTTAATTGTAGTTATACCATGGATCCAAGGGTTGTCAAAATGCTTGCAATAACTGCCAATACTGCATTTCATGGCGTTTTATAAATATCATTATTAGTCACTCTTGTTTAAATGAATTCGTAAAAAACTTTCAAATCCCTTTGAATGAACCAAATTTCCCCTATATATTTGCACTCCCTAAAGGGAAAATCACACTCTGCGAGAGTAGCTCAGCTGGTAGAGCACGACCTTGCCAAGGTCGGGGTCGCGAGTTCGAATCTCGTCTCTCGCTCAGTTTTCAGGCACGGTCTACCACCGTGCCTCTGTTTTCTCACCCGCCCGGGTGGTGGAATTGGTAGACACGCAGGACTTAAAATCCTGTGGGCAGCAATGCTCGTGCGGGTTCAATTCCCGCCCCGGGTACAACAACAGGTTACCATAATTGGTAGCCTTTTTTGTTTATTCAGCAGTGTCCTCACAAGGAAAAATATTGGCATAATTTGCATTTAAATTTTATTATGGAATTTAAGTATTATTCTAAATAGAATGGTGAGACACTGCTGGTTCACTACTTGCCAAGTCAGCCTACAGCGACCAAAGTGTGAAATAAAAAGTTCCCCGCAGAGCCCGCTGAAGTGCAGGGGTCGCAGAGGCACGGTGTAATTGTATAATATGTTTTAACCCATTCTTTTTGAGTAATTTGTAATAAATAGATGAAATGCCATCAGGTTTTCGACAAATTTCTCTACACCTCTGCGTGAAATTAAACACATCCTACAAACAACCCACCTCTGCTATCTCAGCACCTCTGCAACCCCTGCATGAAATAAAACACATCCCACACCACACCCCACCTCTGCTATCTCTGCACCTCTGCAACCCCTGCGTGAAATAAAACACATCCCACCCACACCCCACCTCTGCTATCTCTGCACCTCTGCGACCTCTGCGCGAAATAAAACACATCCTACAAACACCCCACCTCTGCTATCTCTGCACCCCTGCGACCTCTGCGGGAAACAAACACATACTACCTTTCAATCTTTGCACCCCCCACGCGAAACAAACACCTCGTCTCTCCCCAAACAAAATGAAAAAAACTATTTTTACAAAGTGAAAACCACCAACTACAAAATCACCTTATTTAATTCCCTTCTCCTCCTCTCATATTTCGGTTTTGTAATACTCATGATCGGTATTGTTTTGCAATATATCCCTGCGGGAACCGACACTGCATTTTTGGGAATAAAAAAGGATTATATAAATATCAGCTGGTATCTCCCCGCTTTTTATGTTCATGTTTTTACGGCAATTCTCGCGCTTCCTGCGGGGTTTACACAATTTTCCAAATACATTCAAAAAAATTATAAACCCTTTCATCGAATCAACGGTAGGATTTATGTTTTTTCTATACTTGCCCTGGGTGCACCATCCGGTTTCGTTATCGGGCTTTATGCAAACGGCGGATTAAGTTCAATACTTGCTTTTTGCATTTTAGCGATACTTTGGTTTTGGTTTACTTTGAAAGCCTATATTAATGCCCGTAACAAAAATTTTGTGGCGCATAAGATATGGATGTACCGCAGTTTTGCGTTAACTTTATCTGCCATTACCCTAAGGGCCTGGAAATGGATATTGATAGAATTATTCCATCCCCGACCCATGGATGTTTATATAATTGTTGCATGGTTAGGCTGGGTTTTAAATTTAATTATCGCTGAAATTATTATCCATAAAAAATTAAAAAAATGAAACAGATCTCTATTATCGCACTTTTCCTTTTAGTTGTTTCCTGCAGCAACGAAAAAACTACCTCTGAAAATTTAAGCAGTAATTTTTCTTTAGCTTCTAATACAACTAACAAACATATTTTCAAAAATGAATTTGGTATTGAAGCATATTATGTTGGATATTTTGAAGCATCCAAATATGACGATAATAAAAATGTGATGTACTCCAATAAAATTACCATTTCCATCGATTCATTAAGTGAAAATATTTGTTACGGACATAGTATTGTTGCGGGAAATATGCGTCCATTTAAAGGTTCCTATAAAAAAAATGATGACAATACATTTGAAGTTTCCGCAAATGAACCCGGCGACGATAAATATGATGGCAGTTTTTTATTTGTGATCAATGCAAATTCGAACAAAATAATCGGCAAATGGAATTCCAATGATAAAAACCTTGCCGTTACTGAAAGAGAATATGAACTGGAACGCAAAACATTTGTATACAATCCCGATCTTGAACTTCCTGAATATCTAACCTATGAAGGATTATATGGCACGTACAAAGAAACTGACACTTCCAGCATTGCTGAATCCTTAACGGATGATATTTATAAATTCAATGCATCCAAAGTATTATTAAAATCAAAGGACGTAGAAAACATGTATCAGGCAGATCTTGAAGTGATGCGCAATGCAATTTATGCTCGTCATGGCTATTCATTCAAAAACAGGAAAATGCGTTTTTTATTCGACCACGCAGTGGAATGGTATATGCCAGTTTCCACAAATATTACCAGCAACCTGACAGATATAGAAAAACAGAATGTTGAATTGTTGAAGCGGTATGAAAAACATGCAGTGAAGTATTATGATTCGTTTGGGAGATGAGCGTAATAATATTTAATGTTCATTAACCACAGAAATCAGATATGCAAATATCTTCATTTGATTTCCAATGTTACGTCTATTTCCTTTGTCAAAAATTAAGAAAGCAGTAAGTAGATGTAATTTTTCCTAAATTGACCAAAACCCATCGTTTGATTTCTTGATACCTGATACATTTTTATTTTTCGTAGTCAATATCAAGAAAAAAATCTACTAATTATTTTTGGAATTTTTGACCATATATATCAGCAGCCCGAAATAAAATTTTTATTGAATCATTAAAAAAAGTATAAAAAATAAATAATAGCGTAAATGCGTAAATTTTTATGTATCAAATTTATAAGTAGCAAATAGGCTTAGACTAGATGTTGATGAACAATTGGACATTAAAACAAAAACCTTCACAAGTAATTGACTTGCGAAGGTTCATAAAGTAGGAGTAGCCCTAAGGATACCATTATCGAACCAATTGATGTTGAAAATGAGGAGTTTGCATAAATTAATGTTCAAATTTGTTTAGACCCGACCGAATAATTATTCGTAATCAATAGAGGCAATGAATAATAGTAGTAGATTTTCACCAGTTAATCACTTTTAAATGGACTCACTTTTTTGTAACTTTGTATTAAAGTGTTTTTGTGGAGCGTAAGAAAAAATCCGTAGTGCGAGGGCTTGACTTTGTAGTTGACAAGCTTACAAATTCAATCGAGAATACATCAACCGGAGAAGTGTTTGACACAGTAATTGTTCGAATGACTAATAATGATGTTAACCAAATTAAAAAAACAGCTTGGCAATTTGATTGGGGTAACGAGGTAAAGGACACTACAAAAGAGGTTTATAAACTTACTACAATTAACAATCCAACTATAATTCAAGGACTCCTAAGTATCGAGGATAAACAAGACCATATTTTTATGCATTTGATTGAAAGTGCTAAGTTCAATAAGCAAAAGAATAAAGTTTATGTGGGAGTTCCTGGAAATCTTGTTGCATATGCATGTAAAGTTTCTGTAGACAAAGGTTACCAAGGTTTCCTCGCATTTGATGCTAAGTCAACGTTAATTAAACATTATGAAGAAACATTAGGTGCAACACATTTCCGAGGATTACGTATGTTTATTGAAACAAACGCTGCTTTACGTCTAATTTCAAAATATTTTAAATCATAATAAAATGGGACTAATAAGAGAACCTAAAAATGTCGACTTCAGCGGTCAATCTAAACCCTGGACAGAAAAAGAACTTCTAGATTTCAGAAAGTTAATGAATAAACTGAAAGCAAAAAAAACTTCTATCCGTAGTAAAAAGAGCTCAGTTATAAAGTAGTTTTTTGTCTTGGAACTACAATCTATCAGGTGTTTATCACTTCACCCGGACATGAAAAAGTGTGCAGACCTTTGGTTAAACAATAGCTAAATGACCGATCATAAACTTAAATTAATCTCCTATGGCAAATTTGCCTCAGCTTTTTTGCTGATGCATTCCGATGCTGTCGGGCAAGCTGTGTATACCGATCTGGAACCTGACGTGGTTTTGAGCGAGGGAGATGATTATTTTGCATTGGATATGGATGATCTTGGAGGTTACGATTTTGTGTTCTTTAATTGGACCGACACTACTTATACATTCCCGTTTGGTTATTTATCTCTTGAAAGACTTTGGGTTGGTCCCTACGCACTAAATTATGCTGCTGTTGCAGGTGTTTCAAATTATATTTCAACAGCAGGAACTCGCTACTATCCTTATGCTTTATCTTCAAATGACCCTATTAATGAAGACTTGAGTTTTCAAAATTGGTTTTATCAGAGAATGGCATTTAGAACTTTTAAAGAAGACGGAACAAACTGGAATAATGGTGGCTATTGGTATCCTGAAGTGTCAGACCATTATCTGGGAGTACGTTTTATTGATAGCGAAGACTGTTTGCATTATGGATGGATCCGTTGTGATGTTGCAGATGAAGGGAGAACCTTAATTATTAAAGATTACGGATATGAAAGCAAATGTGATGTTGGTATTTTAGCTGGAAATACAATTGGCGATACAACGACTGTCGGCATCGAAGAAAATAATATTTTAAATGCTACTGTGTACTGTTTTGAAAATACTTTAAATATAAATCTGAATGAATTAATAGGTGACCTTGAAGTTCATGTTTATGATATCGCTGGGAAAAAAGTTTATTCTGATAGAATAACAAATCTATTAACACAGATTAAATTGACTGAACCTCAAGGGATTTATATTGTTACTCTGATTTCATCAGAAGGAATGTTTACAAGAAAGATTTTTATAAATTAATTTAAGTTTTTGTTTAATTGTTACTCTCTAATAAACGAAGGAGGTGCTATCGAGAATTTAAAAACTTAATTTGTGAAATGTTACATATTTTTTTAAATATATCCACAAACAATTGATATTCAACTGTTTGTGGATGATTGTAGCCCGTAGGGGAATCGAACCCCTGTACCAAGAATGAAAATCTTGTATCCTAACCCCTAGATGAACGGGCCGTTTTCTCAAAAGAGATGCAAAAGTAGCGCAAAAAAACATTTTGTAAAAGTTTCTGCGAAATAATTATCGCGAACTCGGTAATTTTGCAGTATAATTATGAGTAACTATCGCATAGCAATCAATGGATTTGGGCGTATCGGAAGGATTTTCCTTCGGAGGGTCCTCGAAAAAAATAATGTTGACGTAGTGGCAGTCAACGATCTTACCGACGTGGAAACCCTCGCTCACCTGTTTAAATATGACTCTATTCACCGCAAATTCAGCGGAGAAGTGCACATTGAAGGCGGTGATCTGATCGTAAACGGCAAACGAATCAAGGTTTTTGCGGAAAAAGATCCGGCAAATCTCCCTTGGAAGGATTTGAACATCGATCTCGTGCTCGAATCATCAGGACATTTTCTCGATATGAAATCGGCAATGTTGCACGTTGAATCCGGAGCTAAAAAGGTATTGTTGTCGGCACCACCAAAATCCCCCGACATAAAAACCATCGTTTTGGGTGTGAATGATGACACGCTTCTTAAAGAGGATATCATCATCTCAAACGCCTCCTGCACCACCAATTGTGCTGCTCCCATGATAAAGATACTGCATGAGCATTTTGAGATAGATTATGCATTTATATCAACCACCCACTCCTATACCGCCGACCAAAGATTGCACGATGCTCCGCATAAAGATCTTCGCCGGGCCAGAGCTGCTGCTTTGAGTATGGTTCCAACCAGCACCGGAGCAGCTCAGGCAATTGCTGCTACTTTCCCCGAATTAGTAGGAAGAATTGGTGGTTCAAGTATTCGTGTTCCTGTTGCTGATGGCTCCATTACGGATATTACCTGCACGCTGCTAAAACCCGCTACCATCGAATCGGTAAATGCAGCTTTCAAACAAGCTGCCGATACCTATCTTAAAAATATTCTCTCATACACCACCGAACCCCTCGTTTCCATCGACATCGTTGGCGACCCGCACTCCTGTATTTTCGATTCCGATCTAACAGCCGTAAACGGAAATATGATAAAAGTAATGGGTTGGTACGATAATGAATATGGTTACTCAAGTCGTCTGGCAGATCTGGTTATTAAAATGAAAGAAATAGGTAATTAAAGAATATTAAAATGAAAGAATGAAGGAATGAAAGAATGAAGGAATGGGGCATCCGGGCGGAAGTGAATTTTTATTCCAACAAAAAACTACTTCGCGTACCTTACCGCTCTTCCCGTCTTTCCGGCCCCTTCATACACTATACCAAGACATAGGACAAAAGACACAAGACAACAACTAATAATAAATAACTTAAATAGAATAAAATAAATGCGTACCATCAAAGACTACAACTTCAAAGAAAAACGCGCACTAATCCGCGTTGATTTTAATGTTCCATTAGATAAAACAACATTCGAGGTGACAGACGACACCAGATTAAAAGCTGCAATCCCAACGATTAAAAAAGTATTGGAGGATGGCGGCTCTGTTGTTTTGATGTCGCACCTCGGTAGACCAACAAGCGGACCGGAGGATAAATATTCGTTAAAACATATTGTAAAACATTTATCTGAATTAATAGGGCAGGATGTAAAATTTGCCGAAGATTGTATCGGCGACGATGTACGACATTTAGCATTAAACTTATTACCCGGTGAAATTATGTTGCTCGAAAATCTCCGTTTCCATCCCGAGGAAGAAGCCGGAGATAAAGATTTTGCAATTCAATTAAGCGAGTTGGGAAATATTTATATAAACGACGCATTCGGCACTGCACATCGCGCTCATGCATCAACAACCATGATTGCAGAATTATATTCGCCCGAAAATAAAATGGCAGGATATTTATTAGTGGCGGAAGTAGATGCTGCAAATAAAATATTGATAGATCACGAAAAACCATTTACTGCAATTATTGGCGGCGCAAAAGTTTCCGATAAAATTATGATATTGGAAAAATTAGTGGAAAAAGCAGATCATATAATTGTTGGTGGAGGAATGGCTTATACTTTTATTAAAGCAATGGGTGGCGACATTGGAAATTCATTATGCGAAGAAGATAAACTCGATCTCGCAAAACAATTAATGGAAAACGCGAAAACAACCGGTGCAAATATTTTATTGCCATTCGATTCAGTTATCGGAGATAAATTTGATAACAAAGCAATGAAAAGTAATTGTCAAAGTCACGAAATTCCCGAAGGATGGATGGGACTCGACATCGGGCAAAAAGCAATTAAAGATTTCAGCGATGTAATTCTCGCCTCCAAAACTATTTTATGGAACGGTCCCATGGGTGTTTTTGAAATGGAAAATTTCAGCAACGGCACAATCCAAATTGCAAAAGCTATTGCACAAGCCACAAAAAATGGCGCTTACTCCCTGGTAGGCGGCGGCGATTCCGTAGCAGCAGTAAATAAATTTAATTTATCCGATCAGGTAAGTTACGTTTCCACCGGCGGCGGAGCAATGTTGGAGTTTTTTGAAGGAAAGGTGCTGCCGGGTGTGTTCGCAATTGAAGGGAAATAGTAATTGATAATTGACAATTGATAATTGACAATTGAGTTCGTTGGGAGGAAAATTCATTTCCTATTTGTTGCTGTTATATATATAATCAATAATCGTTTAAATAATCGAAACGATTATTTTTTTTTGAGTGATATGGTAAATTTTCTATTTGTCGAAAATAACCCTGGTAGACATATAATTTCAATCCAGAATCAGATTCCAGTTATCAATTGTCATTTCAGCCACCGTAGCTTTAGCGAAGGAGGCATTATCAATTGTCAATTAATTCCGCGTTTTTTATTTTAAGCGACTATTTTTAATTTATTTTTTCCCGCAATTTTCGAATTTTAAATCATTCGCAATTAATATAATTAATTATCAAAAACCCGATATTTTGCGTTATTCCTCACTCTAACCAGAGTTAAAAATGGTACACGAATAATTTCAATCCGTAGTCGGTGTAAAAATTG
>JAYSYX010000240.1:0-3754 GCA_043727235.1 Bacteroidota bacterium | reverse complement strand
TTTTGTACAGGAATTAGGTAAAGCCTACGAAGAAGTTGGATTTGTAGCAGTAAAAAATCATGGGGTACCGGATGATTTAATAATAGATCTTTACAGATATGTTCAGGAATTTTTTTCCTTACCGCTTGAAAAAAAGAGAAATTTCGAAGTACCGGGGCTTGCCGGGCAGAGAGGGTATACAAGTTTTGGCAAGGAGCATGCAAAGGGAAGTGATACTGCAGATTTGAAGGAATTTTTTCAATTTGGTCAAATAGCAAGAGATAATTACGAAGAGGAGGAATACCCTTTAAATGTTTTAGTTAATGAAGTTGATGGTTTTAATGACACTATGGCTAAAGCTTACAGAGCTTTCGAAAAGTCTGGTACATCTTTGTTACAGGCAATCGCATTATATTTAAATTTGGATGAACACTATTTTGATGAATTTGTGTATAATGGTAATTCTATTTTACGTGCTATTCATTATCCACCGATTATTAGTGAACCCAAAAGTGCGATTCGCGCCGAGCAGCATGAAGATATTAATTTAATAACCTTATTGGTTGGAGCTTCTGCTGATGGTCTTCAAATACTTTCAAGGGCAAATGAATGGGTTGGTGTTACTTCACTTGCAGATCAGATTGTGGTAAATGTAGGAGATATGCTACAACGATTTACAAATAACAAATTAAGAAGTACAACCCACCGGGTAGTAAATCCCCCAAGGGAATTATGGCATACATCACGTTTTTCTATTCCTTTCTTTCTTCATCCAAAATCTGGGATGTCTTTGCGTTGTTTGGATGAATGTATTGATGAGGAGCATCCAAAATTTTATGAGGATCTTACTGCCGGGCAATACCTTGATGAAAGATTAAGGGAAATTGGACTAAAAAAATAGAGGACTTTAAGTAATTTTTTTGCATGTACTAGTTTATCCTTTCTGTTCTGTTTTAACTTATTTCATTTTTAAATTATTGAGTATATTATTGTTTTACAGAAAATGCTATAATTGATTTTATATTTTCTGGTACATCCAATTTTATTTTATACTAATTGAGCTTACTTCGACATATATCATTTATTAAGGCAGTTTTTTTGCATAGTATTACGGCTTTCGGCGGTCCTCAGGGTCATTTTGGTATGGTTATGAAGACATTTGTTGAAAAACGAGGGGATGTTACTAAAGAAGAATTGATGGATTATATTTCTTTCTGTCAAATGCTTCCAGGTGCATCTTCTACCCAGGTTTTGACTTTAATAGGATTTAAGAAAGGAGGGTTACGTTTAGGGTTATTAACATTGATTATATGGGTGTTACCTGCATGTTTTTTAATGGGTGGACTATCATTTATTGTGGGTAGTATTGGCTCCAAGAATTTAGCAAATAGTGTGTTTCAATTCATTCAGCCAATGGCAATTGGATTTTTGGCCTATGCCGGGATTAAGACTTTCAGGATAGCTGTTACTAATTCAATTACCCAGATTATTATGTTGGTTACTATGACTGTGACCTATTTATTTTTTAAGACCCCCTGGGTTTTTCCCGTATTAATAGTTTTGGGTGGTGTGGTTACAAATTTTAGCAGCAAAAGAATACCTAATAAGGAGAAAGTGAAACCGAAGCGAATTAGGTGGACCAATATATGGGTCTTTGTTTTTGTTTTTGTTATCGCGGGTTTTTTTAGTGAAATGGCACGCAAGCAGGATTGGCCACACAGAAGGGCGTATAATTTGTTTGAAAATTTTTATAGGTTTGGAAGTTTTGTTTTTGGTGGTGCAGATGTTTTAATACCTATGATGTTGGACCAGTATGTAGCTCGCCCCAACTCACCTAAATTTATTGATTCAAAAGAAAACATGATCCGGATTGAAAAAAATGAGCTGCTAACCGGTGCAGGAATAGTGAGAGCCATTCCTGGTCCGGTGTTTTCAATTGCATCTTTTACAGGCGGAATAGCATTAAAAGATCAAGGTCGAATGCAACAATTATTGGGTTGTTTGATTGGTTCTGTTGCTATTTTTTTACCCAGTGCTTTATTAATATTATTCTTTTTTCCTGTATGGCACAATCTTAAAAAGTTTATTGTTGTATTTCGGGCTCTTGAAGGAATTAATGCGGTAGTAGTTGGTTTGATGTGGGCTGCCACTTTGTATCTTTTAAAGGACGTTTCAATTAATCATTTAAATCTGGTTAGCATGATTAATGTATCTGTTATAGTTGGAACGATCATTGCTCTCCACAGTAAAAGAATAAAGACACCATTCATTGTTGTGGGTTGTTTAGTGTTAGGATTAATTTTTTAATTATTTCCAGGTTACATTGTTTTTTGATTTTTTGGTAGGGTAGAAGGTTTACCTGTAATATCCATTTCTTTCAATCTCTTCTTTTACACTGTCGGGCACCAGATATCGTACTGATTTTCTTTCCTTTAGTAACTTACGTATATGTGTAGACGATATTTGCAATAGTGGAGCATTTACAATGTTAATTTGTGCATGTAATGAATTTTCAATTTTGAAACCTGGTCGTTCATAAATATATAACAGATAACTTTTTATGATTGCCTTGTAATTTTTCCATTTATCTAAATTTTTAAAACTGTCACTTCCCATTATAATAGCAAATTCATATTGGGGATATTTTTCTTTAAGATAGGTTAGTGTATCTATTGTATACGAGGGCTTTGGTAAGTGAAATTCAATATTTGATGCTTTAATTTTTGTTTCTCCTTCTAAAGCTAATTGTACGAGGTGAAACCGATGGTATTCATTTAACAGGGAGGAAGATTGTTTTAAAGGGTTTTGAGGAGAAATGATGAACCATACTTTTTGGAGGTCTGTGCTATTGATTATATGACTTGCAATAATAAGGTGGCCATTATGGACAGGATTGAATGATCCAAAATAGAGTCCAATTTTCATAATCTTAGATAATTATTTAGATGACTGATTTGGGGTCAATTTCTTCAACCCAAATTTTTTCAGCTTCATTTAATCTTAAGCTTAAATGATAACCTGCAACTAATATGGAAATAGGATCACCTAATGGGGCTACCTGGTCTATTATCAGTATTTCCCCGGGTACACAACCCATTTCCATTAATTTTAAAAAAATTTCATCCTTTTCAAAATGTTTGATTATTACAGATTTTCCTATTTTAATTTCTGAAAGTCGCCTATCCATCAGGTTGTTTTTTATTGCAAAGGTATCATTCAGAATAGTTTGATAATTTCGAATGATCAAAATAACTTATGGCAATTCGATTTTTTGTGAATGATATTTCTTTAAAGTTAGGGGATAGAAGAAGTTTGAAAAAGCAAATTGCTTTGATTTTTGAATTGGAAGGTTCAATACTTTCTTCCCTGACTTATATTTTTTGTTCCGATGCTTATTTATTGGCTATAAATGAGCAATTCCTTCATCATGAGGATTATACTGATATTATTACTTTTTGTTTGTCAGATCCAGGGAAACCAATTATTGGAGAAATTTATATTAGTGTAGAGAGGGTTAAAGAAAATGGGTATAAATATAATGTGCCATATAATTTAGAGCTACACCGGGTAATATTTCATGGTGCATTGCATCTGTGCAGGTATACAGATAAAATAAAAAAGGAAAAGCAACGAATGAGTTTAGCAGAGGAAAGATATTTAAAATCATATTTCGGATGATTTTATTATAAAAAAATTCATTGATGTTTAAATGGGTTACCCTGTAAATTCGAATTTATTATGTTTTTTGAATAAGGGAAATTGTTTCACGAATCAC
>JAYSYX010000239.1:0-29128 GCA_043727235.1 Bacteroidota bacterium | reverse complement strand
AAAATATGAAATTATCAATAATATCGACACGATAATTTTGGAAGATGGAGTACCTCGCCGAAGGTTTGAGATGTTACATGGCGCAGATGGCTATTTTCAATATCGTTATATTATAGAAGGTATAGGTGATGAACATTATGGTTTGTTCGGGCCATTGCAACAAGAATATTTTGAAAGTGGTTTTTGGTTGAATTGTTATTGGGAGAATGATCAATATCTTTTAGGTGCTGACAGTTGTGACTACAGTGAATTTTTTATTCCCATTTCGGAGCACTCACCCCTTTCAAAAATAATTACCTACCCCAACCCCTTTAATTCAGAAATAAAAATATCCGGATTAACAAATCAAGCACTCGACATTTTTCTCATTTCACTTGACGGGAAAATATTAATGCACCAATCTTCTCAAGGAAATGAAGTTGTAATAAATACTTCATCGATTAATGCCGGAATATATATTCTCAAAATACAAACAAATAATGAGGATTCCTATTTTCACAAAATAATCAAATTGAATGGTCTCTAGATTAATTAAAATGTAATCTCGCATTTTTTGCTAAATTGCTGCTTTGGAGATTTTCCTCCGTAAAAAACTTTCAAGGCAATAAAAAACTGACTCCCCTATAGGGTAGGGGGCCCGAAAACCCAATATAATATCAAACCTGTCTGCCGGCAGTCGCCAGGCAGGTAACAATCAAAAAATAAAAAACATTAATCGGAACCGACATCCCGGCCGATTTTCCTCCGTATTGAACCTGCCAACCCTGCTAACCCTGTAAACCCTGCCAACCCCGTAGACTTACGCCGGATTCACGATTCCCGCCTCATTTATCCGCCGGAGCTTTAGCGAAGGAGGACGATTCACGTTTTGAACTCTCAACTATTCTTCGTATATTTGCGCCTACTTCGAGAGAGGGGACACTAAAAAGTCCCCTCTTTTGTTTCTGGAACATGAGTAACAGGGAAAAAATAGTAGCGCTGATAGCACCAAAACTGGAAGAACTTGGTTGTTTTCTGGTGGATGTGAAGGTTAATCCTTCGGTAAATAAGTACGAAATATTTATCGATAATATGGAAGGGGTTACTATCGAAGCCTGTATGAAGCTGAGCCGTTATCTGGAATCTCAAATTGATCTTGATAAAAGCTTTCCGGAACAATATAGTCTTGATGTATCGAGTCCGGGAATGGAAAATCCGTTCAAAGTGCCTCAGCAATACG
The DNA here is from genome assembly GCA_043727235.1 of Bacteroidota bacterium. Lineage (GTDB taxonomy): Bacteria > Bacteroidota > Bacteroidia > Chitinophagales > BACL12 > UBA7236. The sequence goes on along the minus strand of JAYSYX010000239.1, from coordinate 27,909 downwards.
CTAAGAATATTGGAAAAACGGTGGAATTGGTTTTAAACAGCGGAATTAAAAAAGAGGGCATTTTAAAGGAAGCAGATGCCGAAAAATTGAGATTAGAAGTACATATTCCTCCTCCAAAAAAAGGAATGAAACCAAAGATCGAAGAAGCAGTATTTGCAATGGAGGAAATAAAATCAACAAAAAAGAAGATCACTTTCTGAAAAAATAATAAAAATTAAAAATCATAAATAACACAAAAACCTTCATGTAACGGCGCTTTGGCGTTGTAACCTGAATTAAAAACTAAATAATATGAACAGTATCGACCTCGTCGAATCCTTTTCGGAATTTAAAGACGTAAAAAACATTGATCGCCCAACCCTGATGAAGGTATTGGAGGACATTTTTCGTACTTTGCTTCGCAAAAAATACGAAAGCGACGAAAATTTCGACATTATTGTAAATACAGAAAAAGGAGATCTTGAGATCTGGCACAAACGTTCTATCGTGGAAGACGGAACTGTAGAAAATCCGGTTACACAGATCTCTCTCAGTGATGCTCTGAAAATTGAACCCGACTTCTCCGTAGGTGAAGAAACTTATGAGGAAGTAAGTATAGAAAGTTTCGGTCGCCGTGCAATTCTTGCAGCACGCCAGGCTTTGGTGCAGCGTATCATGGAACTGGAAAAAGACGAGGTATATAAAAAATATAAGGATCGTGAGGGTGAAATAATTACCGGAGAAGTTTACCAGATCTGGAAAAAAGAGATCCTGTTATTAGATGATGATGGAAATGAATTAATTCTTCCTAAAAATGAAATGATACAGGCCGATAACTACAAAAAAGGAGAAACTCTCAGAGCTGTAGTTAGAAAAGTAGATTTCCGCAACAGCAATCCTGTGGTAATTGTATCTAGAACTGATCCTAAATTTTTAGAGAAATTATTGGAACAAGAAGTTCCGGAAGTATTCGACGGATTGATCGTTATCAAAAAGATAGTTCGTGCACCGGGTGAAAGAGCAAAAGTTGCCGTGGAATCTTACGATGATCGTATTGACCCGGTTGGAGCTTGTGTGGGTATGAAGGGATCAAGAATTCACGGAATTGTTCGCGAATTGCGCAACGAAAATATCGATATCATTAATTATACAAATAATAATCAATTATTGATTCAGCGTGCTTTAAGTCCTGCCAAGATCACTTCTATTGAGTTGGATAATGAAAGGAAAAAAGCTGCGGTGTATCTTGGACAAGACCAAGTGTCTCTGGCTATTGGTAAGGGGGGATTAAACATCAAACTCGCTTGCCAGTTAACCGGATACGATATTGATGTATTCCGCGATTCGGAAGAAGAAGAGTATGATATTGATCTGGATGAATTTGCAGATGAGATCGAAGAATGGATCTTAGATGAGTTAAAAGCCATCGGTTGTGATACAGCTAAAAGTGTATTGGAACTAAGTTCTGACGAGTTAGTGCGCAGAACGGATCTGGAGGAAGAAACAGTAAAAGATGTTTTAAAAATATTAAAATCGGAATTCGAAGAGGATTGAAAATAGTAAATTAAGAATTATTTCATATGTGATGAAATGATAATCCTATCTTTGTGAACCTAAGCAACTGAATGTCAGAAGAAAAAAATATACGATTAGCTAAAGCTGCCAGCGAATTCAATGTGGCAATATCTCATATTGCCGACCTCTTGAAATCGAAGGGGTTTACCGTGGATCCCAAGCCTACAACTAAGCTGTCGGAGGAAATGTATAACCAGTTGTTAAAAGAATTTGGCAAGGATAAGGACCTTAAAGGCAAAGCCGACTCCTTGAGTATTGGTATTGGCCGCAAGCTCGAAAAGGAAAAATCCGACAAGCCCGAGGAAGTGGTGGAACCGGTTAAAAAGATAGAGGAGCCAGAGGTAATTGAAAAAGTTGTAAAAAAAGAAGTTCCGGAAGTTATTGAGGTGAAGGAAGTGATTCCTGTAGTTGAAAAAGAAAAAGAACCGGAAGTTGAGGTTATTAAAGCGCGGAAAGAAAAGGTTGAGGAGATCAAAATAGTTGGCAAAATTGATCTCGATAGAAAGAAACCGAAGAAAACCGTCGAGGAAATTAAAAATGAAGAGACTCCGAAACAAGAAGTAACACCGGTTACGGAAGCGAAAAAAGAAAAGGAACCTCAGGTTATAAAGGAGGAGAAAAAAGAAGAAGTTGTTGTTACTCCGGTTAAAGAAGAAACCGAGAAAAAGGTAGAGGAACGCGAAATGATAGAGACCAAAAAGGTAACACTGGAAGGTCCTAAGATAGTTGGTAAAATTGAAATAAAAGAAGAGAAGAAACCGGAAAGGAGACCACACACTCAGGTTGGTGCCAATAACGCCGACAATAAACGGAAAAAGCGCAAACGCATTAAAAAACACGAGCGCATAAACGTTGACAAATTAAAAGAGGAAGAGCGTCAAAAAGAGAACAGAGCGAGAGAAACAGGAACTGCCACCAATCGTTTTATTAAAAAACCGGAAGTTGTGGACCCTGAAGCTGCTCAGCGAAAAATACAGGAACAGATCAGAAATACCCTTGCTAAACTTAGCGGCGGAGTGCAGCGTGGAAAAGGTGCCCGTGCGGGTAAACAAATGAAACGCGAACGCCGCGAAGCAGCTGAATTAGTAGAGGCGGAAGCAGCAGGAAGTAATATTTTACAGGTTGCGGAATTCACCTCACTTTCCGAATTGGCGAGTTTGATGAATGTATCTCCAACCGACCTGGTTCAAAGCTGTTTTAATCTTGGAATGATGGTTTCCATCAACCAGCGATTGGATGCGGAGATCATTGAATTATTAGCAGATGAAAATGGATTTAAAGTTCAGTTCATAAATGCAACGGAAGACGATCTGGAAGAGGAAACAGTGGAGGAAGATCCTACATTACTTGAACATCGCCCACCAATTGTAACAATAATGGGTCACGTAGATCACGGTAAAACATCTTTGCTGGATTATATCCGCGAAACAAATGTTGTTGCCGGTGAAAAAGGTGGTATCACACAACATATTGGTGCTTACGAGGTGGATCTTCCGAATGGAAAAAGAATAGCATTTTTAGATACTCCCGGTCACGAGGCCTTTACTGCCATGCGTGCGCGCGGAGCTAAACTTACAGATATTGCAGTAATAGTAATTGCTGTAGATGATCAGGTGATGCCGCAAACCAAAGAAGCAATAAGTCATGCTCAGGCAGCCGGCGTTCCTATGGTATTTGCATTAAATAAAATTGATAAGGTTGGTGCCAATATTGATAAAATAAAGGAGCAACTTTCTCAAATGAATGTATTAGTGGAAGATTGGGGAGGTAAATTTCAATGCCAGGAAATTTCTGCAAAATCAGGAATTGGAATTGAAACTTTATTGGAAAAAATATTACTGGAATCTGAATTACTTGACTTAAAAGCGAATCCTAATAAAGAAGCAATAGGAACTATAATTGAAGCTTCCTTGGATAAGGGAAGAGGTTATGTAAGCAATATCATGGTGCAGGAAGGCACATTAAAAGTTGGTGACATGATGGTTGCCGGACCATATTATGGCAAGGTGAAGGCTATGTTTGATGAAAGAAGCAAACGTATTACCGAAGCCGGTCCATCCACACCTTTACTCGTTTTAGGTTTAAATGGAGCTCCTCAGGCAGGTGAAAAATTCAAGACCTTCGACGATGAGGCTGAAGCTAAAAATGTGGCCAATAAACGCAGTCAGATACTTCGTGAACAAGGCATAAGAACTAAAAAACATATTACTCTTGAAGAAATTGGACGTCGTAAAGCGTTGGGTACTTTCAGAGAATTGAATATTATTATTAAAGCCGATGTGGATGGTTCGATGGAAGCATTGACCGATAGTTTATTAAAACTTACCACAGCGGAAGTACAGGTAAATGCAATATTTAAAGGTGTTGGTCAGATAACAGAGAGTGATGTAATGCTTGCAAGTGCATCTGATGCCGTAATAGTTGGTTTCCAGGTGCGTCCAAGCAGTGCAGTTCGTAAACTTGCAGAGAAAGAAGGTGTGGAGATTCGACTTTACAGTATTATCTACAATGCCATTGAAGAGATAAAAGCAGCCATGGAAGGTATGCTGGCTCCTAAGGTGGAAGAAAAGGTAACATGTATTGTGGAAGTTCGTGAAGCCTTTAAGATCTCCAAAGTTGGAACCGTTGCAGGTTGTATGGTTACGGAGGGAAAAATTACCCGTCAAACCAAAATTCGTGTACTGCGCAACGGTATCGTAACTCATACCGGAACACTCAGCTCCTTGAAACGCTTTAAGGATGATGCGAAAGAAGTTCCATCAGGAATGGAGTGCGGATTAACCATCAATAACTTTAATGATATAGAAGTTGGCGATCAGATCGAGGGATACGAGGAAGTGGAAGTGAAACGGACGTTATAACGATACGCTTTATTCAGAATTAATTTTAAGATTCACTAAAAATACAAACCCTTTCGGTGCAAACTGAAAGGGTTTTTAATTTTGAAACGGGCTTATAAATATATTAATCATGCTACTCTTCAAATTTTAATACCGACCCAAATAAAACCCTGTAACTTTGCACTATGGATATGGTTAATAGCGGATTTCAGCGCATTATTCAATATGATAGAAAACACCTCAATAACGAGCATTTGCTCGACCTTTACAAACGCCTTCTCAAACCGAGAATGATAGAGGAAAAGATGCTCAACCTTTTGCGTCAGGGAAAGGTGAGCAAATGGTTCAGCGGCATTGGCCAGGAAGCAATTGCATGTGCCGTACCTTTTGTATTGGATAAAGACGAATACATTTTACCCATGCACCGCAACCTGGGTGTATTTACCGGAAGAGATATTCCATTTCTCAAATTATTTAATCAATGGCAGGGTAAAAAAAGCGGATTTTCCAAGGGCCGTGAACGCAGTTTTCACTTCGGGACAAATGAATTTCATATTGTTGGAATGATATCTCATCTCGGTCCGCAATTAGCAGTTGCTGATGGAATTGCTTTAGCATGTAAATTAAAAAAGGAAAATAAAGTTACCGTAGTTTTTACAGGTGAAGGTGCAACCAGCGAAGGCGATTTTCATGAAGCATTAAATGTGGCTGCTGTTTGGGGATTACCTGTAATTTTTATTGTGGAAAATAATGGTTATGGATTATCCACTCCAATTAATGAACAATTTAAATGTGAAAAAATTGCAGATAAAGGAATTGGTTACGGAATGAAATCACTTACTGTCGACGGAAATAATATTCTCGAAATGGTAAATACTTTAAATGAGTGCAGAAATTATTGTATCCACGAGCAAAAACCGGTATTATTGGAATGTATGACCTTTCGTATGCGCGGACATGAAGAGGCGAGCGGCGTTAAATATGTTCCGTCAGAATATTTTGAAGAATGGGGCAAAAAAGATCCCGTGGTTAATTATGAAATGTGGTTGCGCGAACAGGGAATTTTATCGGAAGAAATAAATATTTTATTCCGTCAGGAAATTAAAAAAGAAATTGAAGATGCACTGGTAATTGCATTTAACGAACCGGATATTATTCCGGATACAGAAGAAGAAATAAATGATGTATATGCACCTTTTACACAAAAAATAATTACGGGGGATGTAAATAAAACATCAAATAAAAAATTCATTAATGCCATAAGCGATGCTTTGCAATTGGCATTAAAAAAATATCCCGAATTAATTATAATGGGTCAGGATATTGCGGAATATGGCGGAGCATTTAAAGTTACCGAAGGATTTGTTCAGGAATTCGGAAAAGAACGCATCAGAAATACTCCTATTTGTGAAAGTGCAATTTTGGGTGCGGGTTGCGGATTGAGTATTAAAAAAATGAAGTCGGTAATTGAAATGCAATTCGCCGATTTTGTTACCAGCGGATTTAATCCCATAATAAATAACATGGCGAAAATGTATTATCGCTGGGGTCAAAATGTAGATTGTGTTGTGCGTATGCCAACAGGTGCAGGAGTAGGTGCGGGACCCTTTCACAGTCAGAGCAACGAAGCCTGGTTTTTTCACACTCCCGGATTAAAGGTGGTGTATCCAAGTTCTGTTTACGACGCAAAGGGATTATTATTGGCATCCATTGATGATCCGAATCCCATCATGTTTTTTGAACACAAAGGATTATACAGAAGCTTAACAGATGATATTCCCGACGATTATTATACCATTGAAATTGGCAAAGCAAATCTCGTAAATGCGGGAAATGATATTTCCATTATCACTTATGGCATGGGAGTGATATGGGCAAAAAATTATTGCGAAAAAAATAAAATTGATGCAGATATTTTAGATCTCCGCACCTTATTACCCCTTGATTACGATGCCATTAATACCACAGTTAAAAAAACAGGCAAAGTGTTAATTTTACACGAAGATACTTTGTTAGGTGGTGTTGGAGCAGAAATTGCCGCTTATATTTCCGAACATTTATTTAATAACCTGGATGCTCCTGTAAAACGTTGTGCGAGTTTAGATACTCCCGTGCCATTTAGTTTGGAGTTGGAAGGGAATTTTTTAGCGAATAAGAGGTTTGAGGGGATTTTGAGGGAGTTGATAGAGTGGTAAGCGATGATTTTGAATTTAAGTTAATATTTCTTTAGATTTTTTATTTATGCAATTTGCAAATACTCTTTTTCAAGTTTTACATTAAAATGTATTTCTGCTTTCAGTGCTTTAAACACTTTAATGATTGTATCAATTGTTGCACTGTTAGCACTACTTTCGAGTTTTGAAATTTGAGATTTTTGTACTCCAATTAATTTACCTAATTGTTCTTGCGTTAATTTTCTCTCCAATCTGGCTGTCCTGATCATCCTCCCCAACACATCCATTTGAAGTTCATATTCATAGAGATCTCTTTCTTTGATTCCGCTTTTACAAATATATTTATCCTTCATTTCTGAAAGTGAATAGGATTTGATTTCTTTCTTTGCCATTTTAATATTTTTGTCCGCTGCAATTACTTTGTTGGAAAAATACTTCATCTTATAGTTATTTAAGCGTAGCAATGCAAGATAAAGAAAGTTTCCAAATATGGCAACTTAAAAATGGATGAATTTAACCCTCCTTAAGCTGTACCATCCCATCCCGCAATGTCATTAAGTTAAAGAGTGATTAAATTAATCTGGAATTGAAATTTAACCTTCTTGAGTTAAAGTTCAAGATTTCATTGGAATTTTCCATATTTCATCCCTACGGGATTTACGTTTCACTCTTTGCACTTTGTTACTGATATTTCAGCCTCCACGGCGGACTGGACTTTATTTAAATGAAATTATAATTCGCATAATAAACAAACTTCAATTTGCTGGAATAGTGCCGTAGGCATGGCATATTGGTAGTAAAAGCGTTAAAATAGTAAATCCCAATGCCGTAGGCATGATATATTAAAGATGTCCGTGGGAACATTAAATTTTCAGTGTTTAGTTAATTGATTTATAGAAAAACTAATATACAATTCTAATATCCAAAATTAAACCATTTAGGGATTACTTAACTTAATGAAATTGCCTATACCCATAATGTTTAACATTTTTCAAAACCGCTGAACCATAATAAAAAATATTTCACTTTCTCATGTGTCTGATGGAAATGGTATCTTTTGCGAACTCATTAATCTCTCAGGAGCCACGGTTTTTTAAGAACAACTTCATGGGCGTGGAAGTCCTTAGTATATAAATTGCCTTCACTTTCCTGTTTAATTTTCTCCAAATCAGGCGCGGTGAAATTTTTAGAATAACTATAACTTAGTAATATATAAATTCTATTCCATAGACAAGACCTCAATATTTTCGTCATTCTTAAAGGCTAGTTTATGTAATTGCCTGTTGTATGCTACCAGAGGAAGGTTGTCGACAAGGTGAGAAATGATGGATGATTGCTGATGTCCGGTGTTGAGTTCTTCCATCTTATCTTCCACTTCACCGGTTTCCAGATTTATGATCTTTGGATACTTGTAAATGTCCCAACAAAATTTTTCATCAATCGCAAGTACATTTCCAAACTCCCCATTAATTTTTACAGGTTTAGAAACAATATTCGTTTTAAAGTTCCAAATTGCCATGTGTGCAGGAGGAATTGCTCCCGGTTGTTCAAGATCCCAGGTAGTTTCTGTTGAAGTACAAATAAGAATTTTTTCATTATTAATAAACCGTGCAGAGCAAATTTCTGCCTTTATATTTGGAACTGAAATTCCATCGTCAAGTAAGGTGGGATCAGTAAAACATTTTTCTATCTCAAATAAACGCAATACATCCCATGGGTGCCAAAACCATCCATTACTTATAAAATATTTGTTGTCTTCACTAACTTCAAATCTTGAGTGAAAAATGTCATCTGGTTTTCTATCCAAAATATAAGTTACAATTTCTCCGCTTTCCACTTCTTCAAAGTCAATTTGACAATAATTATTTGGGCAATGTACTAAATATGTTTTGTTATTAAAGGTTACAAATGCAGCCGGATACTCATAGGTTTCCGCATGATAATAACTTCGGTTTATTTCTCTTAAAATTTCTCCATTTTTAAGAAGTAATCCTTTAGTGCCAAGTCGTTTATAAATAAAAACATATTTTCCACTCTTAGAAGTTATTGCGCTATCAAAAGCAAAATGATAACTATTGATCTGACTTACCTCGCCATCCAAAGAATAAACTGTTCCTGCTGAACACCAATCTACAAGTTTATCATCGAGCCAATTTAATGTTCTCAAACGATTGGTTTTAATTGTTTGTCGTTTCATATGGGAAATTGTTTCGGCAACAGGAATTGCCACGTCAATAATATATTGGTTATGATTCTATTTCAAACTTACTTTGCAATGATGATCAATCCAAAATCACCATCTCACCCGAACCAATAATCTCTCCATCTTCCATTAATTGAATAAAATACATTCCACCCGGAAGATATTCACGATCAAGAATAATTTGTTGTCCGGATATATTTGTTAATTGTTTTACCTCACTACCGAAATAATTGTACACTATCAGCGTACCGTTAATTAATTGTTTTTCAGTTTCGAGAATAGTTTGAAGGGAAAATGGATTTGGAAAAATATTTATTGCTGAACTAATTTGGTCGTCAAAATTAATTATGGAAGTACTCACTCCGTGATATCTTGCTGTTGCAAAAATATAATCTGACCCGTTGTAGCTATATCCTGCCGCAACAATTTTTCCATCGGGTTGTAGTGCCAAAGCATAAATTTTATCTTCCGATTCACCTGTACCTATATCGGTTGTAACAATACCTTCAGTTCCGAAGGTATTATCGAGGATGCCGTTTGTATTGTATCTCACCAAAGCAAAATTATCATCAGCGGTTTTTGAGTGCCCACCAACAATAATTTTTTCATCATCTTGAATTGTTATAGCGTAAGGAAGGTCTTCTATGCTTCCGATAGGAGTAATTACGATGCCGTCAGAATCAAATGTATTATCGAGACTACCGTCTGTGTTATAACGCACCAATGCAAAATCATAGGTGTCATTAACAGTATATCCAACAAGAATAAATTTTCCATCATCTTGCATTACCATATTATACGCTGCATCGTCGTAGGATGCAATAGAAGTTGTTACAATTCCATCTCCGTCAAAAGTATTATCCAAATTACCATTGCTGTCGTAACGCACAATAGCAAAAACACGTGTTGCGAAATCAAAACTAAATCCCGCCACCACAATTTTTCCATCATCCTGAACAACAACGCTGCGCGCCTCATCTCCACCATCTGCCAGGGGAGTAGAAACTATTCCACCTGTACCAAAGAAATTATCCAAACTGCCATCTGAATTATAACGCACCAATGCAAAATCGCGATCAGAATCCTCTCCAGTGTTATACCCTGCAACAATAATTTTTTCATCATTTTGAATTGCAACAGCAAATGCTCTGTCGTTGGAAAATGTATTGAAGCCAGTGGAATTGTAACCATCTGTATCAAAACTATTATCTAAACTTCCATTTGTATTATATCGGGCTACGGCAAAATCATTATCAGTTCCGTTGTAACTATATCCTGCCAAAACAATTTTGCCATCGCCCTGAATCACCATAGCATGTGCTCTGTTACCTGAAGATCCGATTTCAGAGGTTACAATACCATCAGAATCGAATGAATTATCCAGGCTTCCATCGGTATTGTATCGAACCATGGCAAAAACATCCTGAGAACCATTGAAACTATATCCTGCCACAACTATTTTTCCATCAGCCTGAACAGCAACAGCGCGACCATAATCATCCGACGGACCAACTGCTGTAGTAACAAATCCATCGGTATCAAAACTGAGATCCAATAATCCGTCTTGAGCGAATGAAATAACGGGTATTATAAAACCAACAAAAAGTATGAGCGTTGCACGGTTAGGTGTAAAAACATTTTTCATTTTCATTTGTGTTTATATTGTAATATCTGGTTTTTAAGGTGTAATTAGTTTAATTCATACCAAAATTCAATAAAATTATCTAATAAACAAATTATGGGTGTTGATTTATATTAGAACCAAGTGGCGCAACTTTTCTTTAAGTCTTTCTTAATTTATTTTTTTCTGATCAACAAACCATTGTTAAACTGGTAGTGATTCTTTTTATTGTCGACATTTTTCTCATCCGGTGTTAGTCTTTATGCTAAAGGGAAGGAATAGGATCGCCAAATTTGTTTTTCGCAAGTGACTGAATACTTTTGCATAGAACTTCCATTCCTTATTTTGTGTATTACTATCTGTGCATTTATGCATTCCCTATAGAAATACCTAAAATCTTTACACATAAAGCAGGTCTATATAGAATTTGGTAAAAAATATGCATAATGCTTATAATTTGTGGCTATTAAGGTTTTATTTGCAAACTTCTTAATGGTTCCATTCGTCATGGAATAATTCGATAATGTCAAACGGTATTTTGTTCCATAAAATCTCCTGTGCATACTGTTGATTAGAGAGCATTGTTATTCCGAAATTGTATTCAGGAAATATCATAATGGTAGATGAAAATCCAGGGTTTCCACCTACATGCCAGTAATATTTCCCAAGATTTTCAGATTCTGTGATAAACCACCCAAGTCCGATTGATATACTTTCGTTTTGCGGAGCAATATGTCTGCTCGTCCACATATTATTTAATGTGCTATCTTTCAATATTGCATTAAATGAATTTACATCATTATTAATACTTAAAACATTTAACATCCAATAACACAAATCCCGGGAACAAGAATTTAAATTGGCGCTTGGCGTATGTTCGGTATTCTCAGTATACATACCACCAACTTTAACTTTTTTTCCTTTGAGAATGTGAGGTAAACTTCTTCTTTCAGATGGTATATCCAGATAGTTGAAACCACTAAAAGTCATATTTGTTTTTAAAAGGATATTTTCTCTGATATAATCTTCGTATTGTTCACCTGAAATTTTCTGTACTAAATAACCTAAGATGTCATAAGCTGCATTGCTGTATGTTTTTGTTGCATCAAACTGTGTACCCGGGGCAAAGTCAAGAATTTTATCATCTAAACTATAAACTAATTGTTTTAATGCATTACTGTCGTTAGGCGAATGTTTTAATTCCATATCCCAATATAGGCCTGAGCTAGGTGTTAGCATTTGTTCTATGGTGATGTCTTGATATCGTATGTCTTGCATCTTGAAATCAGGTAAATAAAATATCAATTTTTTAGATATGTCAATTTTTCCTTGTTCTGATAATTGCATAATAGCAGTTGCCGTAAATAATTTTGTAATAGAACAAGCGAGAAAGTTTGTCACACTATCTACTGGTTTTAATTGAGTAAATTCCCGGGTTCCGTAACCTATTGCATAATAAATATTGTCATCTTTCACAATACCGATTGAAACACCAACCATGTTATACTTGGTTAGATAAGCTGTAACAATGCTGTCAATTTTATCTGTTATGTTTGTATGATTAGGAATTACACTTGTATGCTGACCTTGCATTTGCAAACATATAGTTAAAAGATACAATGTAGTCAGAATTGAATTTGTCATATGCGACATTTAAAATAATAAATAATGTTTATGGTTGGGCTTCATGCCAACTTTTTAAAATGTACGAAACTCGAAGTTAGGTTTTTTTTAAATAGTTTTCGAATAATTATATTAAGCTTGTTGCCAGACCTCACAGGTTTTCGAAACCTGTGAGGTCTTCTCAGCAATGTTACCAAAATATTATTAAAGTTTGTGCATTAAAATACAGATTTTTCGAGACTCAAAGTTATGAAAAGAAAATACTGAAGTAAATTCAATGCCTTCCTTTTAGGCTAATGGATCAAAACCTTTTTTTTAAAAATTTGATCCTCCTGTTTTACGCTGATTAAATACACTCCCCCATTTTTAATCTCAATTTTTGTTTGTTGCTCTTTAATGGGTGCTGAATAAATTTCCCGTCCGCTTAGATCAGATATTTGAACGCTTGAATTTTTCGTAAATTGGGGAAGTTCAATAAAAATAGAAGAGTGGGTTGCGTAGATGTTTGCCAAAGGTTGATCATTTATATTGAGTGGCGGATGACCTCCCGCGGTATCGGCTGCATAAATGGCCCAATCACAGAAAGTTTCATATGCAAAATCCTTAATAATATATTGCTCATTAGAGTCCGCTACCGCACATCTTATCCAGCCATAATGCAAACAATTATCATCATCTGTAAATCTTATTCCGGCAAATCTGTCTTCGCCGTGCAATATATTATAGTTCCATGGATCAATCATACCGGGGTAAAACCAATCGCTTAAAGGATAATATGATGAAGCTGTTACCTGTCTTTGTTTCAAGGCAACATGAACGGGACTCAAATCGTTATTAAATTCTGCTTTATAATTTACTACATCCCAGGAATTCATAGGAACCACACCATAAAAATTGTAGACATTACCCTTGGATGTAATTGTTTCTGATTGCGCCACAATACTATTACCACCAATTCCACCCGCACGCATAGAAAAAATGGACCAGGCCATTGACGAAAACGTATAAGAGTCGTAATAACCGCCCCACACCGCCCTGAAACCCGTATCCATTGCAAAATGAAAATCCGAAGTGCCATCCATGTCGATGTCCAAATTAATATCAGTGTCGGAATCGAGAATGATGTCGGGTTCGATATTTACGTAGATGATTTCTGCGTTGAGGTTGCTTTTTAATAATAAAAAGGAACCGGCCATTAGAGAGTAGGCTTTTAAATTGTGGCGTTTCATGGGAGTGAAATTTGAATCAGTTATTTAATCAAAAATACGAATTTCAAGCTATTCTTTATTGATGTGGCAGCAGTTGATTATAAAATTATTGTGGTGGCAGTTCTACCAATATAAAAGAAGCGTTTTTGTTACTTGTATTTTTGATAGAAAATAATTGCCTTTTTTTAATTATAAAATAACTTCCTTGCTTAAGTGTTTGCAACCTGGTTTTGCCATTTTGTTTCGTTTGCAGGGTAGCACCATTTAGTGAGACTAAAACCATTAATTGTTTTTTATTTTTTATTCTGAATTCAGTTCCTTCTAACAAAGTAAGTCGATAGGCTCTAACCCAATTCGTGTCAATTTCTAGTATAAGATTAGGCATATTTAAAGGCACTTTATCAAACACTTTATCTTTCAACAGTAACTCTACATCTATAACATTAAAAGTGTCTTTATCAACGTTCCATACTCGATGATTGCGTGTATTTAGCTCCGACAAATTTTCAAAGAGGATAGTTCCGGCAATCGATCTACCAGATGTTGTATTACCTCCTTGGTTTTGCGCAACAGTTGTTGTATTGGAAAGTCTGATAAATAAAGATGGAGTGGTATGAATATGATATTGAGTAGTATCACCCGGAGGTATTAGAACATTCAAAATTCGTATTTCTTCATTTTGAAATACCAGATGATGAAGAGGTTCTTCATGAACCAATACTTGTCCCGATAAATTGGATAGTTTAAATATTAAAACAAGAAAAAATAATTTTCTTTGGATAAGTAGTTTTATGTAAATCATAATTTATTACTAAATTAACAAATCCCATTTAAATAATGTCTTTTATTGCGTTGCTTTTACTTTAATTCGTTTTCATTCATCATTTCTGCTTTTTAAATTCATTCGCTGGTGTAAAATCCTTGCAATTTCAATTTCTTCCAAAGTTACATAATAACGTAATTTGAACAATTTTTTTTGATCGCATCGATAGTGCTAAATTATAAACCTCAACCTCACCTCAACAACGTCACCGTCCCCCTCAACGAATAAACCTTCCCGGGTTCATTCGACTTTTCGTAAGTTACCATCCAAACATACATGCCGATTTCCTGATCGATGGAGTTTACTTTGCCGTCCCAGCCGTAGAGAATGTCTTGGGTGGCGAATACTCTTTGTCCCCAGCGATTGTAAATATCAAAAGTGAAAATGGGATAAAAAATGGGATTTAATATATGGAAATTATCATTTACTCCGTCTTCATTTGGCGTAAATGCATTGGGAATAATTAATTCACTTTCCGACATAATTACAATGATGGAATCGGGTTCGGAAATGCAACCGTGTTCTTCGCCGACCACATAATAAACATTTTCTTCGCCTACACTAAAGGCAAGTGTTGTTGCGCAGGTGGGACAATTAATATCATCGGCAGGATACCATAAATAATTTACATCGCCACCAACAATTGTTTCCACTTCCAATAATGCAAGTGCTCCGTCGTTTACAAAAACAGTATCTGGAAAGGCATTAATTACTGGCGCTTCCCAAATGAATACTTCTATGGGTTCCGATTTTCCTTCGCAACCATTATCGTCGATTACAGTTACATAATAAATACCGGTGGAGTCGACAAATAAACTGTTGGAACCAGTTGCTAAAATTGAATCGGTTTCGTCGGACCAGACATAACTGCTATATCCTCCGGGCGCTATAATTGTTGTTTGATAACATCCTTCAAATGGCCCTATATCAACAATGGGTAATTGATTTACAGTTACAGTTTGTGTAACCGTATCTGTCATATCACATAGATCGTGAATTATCGATGTATAAGTTGTAGTTGTTGCCGGCCAAACTAAATGCACATCCTCATAAACTCCTCCGGGTATCCATTCATAAACATAGGGAGGAACTCCATAATTTCCGGATGCATAAAGATCTATTGTATCACCGGCACAAATAGTAAAATCGGGATGCAGATCCGATTCTTCCGGATTTTCTTCCACCGTTTTTCCTTCAATGGTGATTACCCAACTTCCCGAAGGCATAAAATGACATAATATTCCGCAGGGTGGTTGTGTACAACTGCAATGCCAGGTGCGCATTTCGAAAGTGAAATTATAATCGGCACATTGTGGCGGAACACATGCAATTGTATTGAACATATCAAGGTCAACCCCGTAACAGGTTCCAGCAGTGTCGCCGGCAGGGGGAAGACAGGTCCAGAATGAACCGGCAGCGGGAGAATCGTCGCAAATTCCAAGTATGCGGAAGGCAGCTTCTTTCATTAAACAATCGGTCACAAAAAAACATCCGAAGTTCTGCGAATAATAAGTGCCGTCGAAATAAGCTGCGGTTAATGTTGTTTTTCCGGGCACAACAATGTCAAGTGAATAAGAACAATAATCAGGTTCGCTCCAACATAAAGGATCAAATTCAAATCCTATATCTCCGCCAACATAAGTTGCTTCACCAATTAATGTGGGATCAATTACAACTGGATATAATCGTTCGGGAGCTATAAGCCATTTTGTATTTACTTTTATTTGTAAAATATATCCATCATCCTTTCTGATTAATTTGTAAGCTACTGCATCCACCTGATCCTGCAAATGTGTTTTTTCTGTGCTCTGATCGAGAATTATTGGTTTATCAATTCGCAACATGGGCAAACCAAATTCATTTTTTAAAATTAGTTTTCCTTTCCAGTCGCCATTATCTAAATAATATCCATTCGCATCTTCTTCCGCAAAATGATAACCGGGAGGAATATCAATAAATTCTTCAATAATTAAGTAATCGGAATTAACATCAATTAAATTTTTATCCTGAATAATAAAATTTGTTTTAATTGCTCCTTTCCGGAATGCAATTTCTCCATCCATACCCTTAAAAATATTTGTTATCCATGCACCATCTCTTCCAACCGTGTGGTCTGATGTATTAAAATATTGGGGGGAAGAAAATGTATTTCCTGTTTGAAATAATAATTTAAGATCATCATTAAATCGAAAATGCAGATCCTTAATAGTGATGGAAGTATGATCATTTAAAAAATCAATTTGCGTTGGAAGGGGTTGAGCATCAGCAAGATATATTCCACTAACTGCGCTTGGGTGAAGAAAATAATCTATGGCGCGCATGTTTCCGCTGTGATCGACAAAATTAATCGGACCGTAAGATTGTTGTTTGTAAAAAACTTTTCCTTCGGAATTATTTTTGAGATAATATCTTGAATCAATTGTTCTTTTCTGAATTAATTCAAAACAATCGTCGGGTGCATTAATGGGCAATATTCCGAAATCGGGATTTGACCGAAATTGTTCGGGAGTGTTTTCAAGTAATTCGCCCGAAATTATTTTTTGCGGAATATATTTTCCGGCAGCAGGTTCTGTGAATGAAGTATAATCATTTTTTTTTACCTGCATCTGCTGTTGTGCAAATACAAACTGCATTGCAGCGATGAGGATAAAAAAAAACAATATTCTTTTCATAATATTAATGCTCACCGTGTTTCAGATCCATTCGGGAAAAACGGTTCAAAAACACTATTTCAATTTCCATCAGAATATTAATATGTTACTCCCATATTCCCGTTGCAAAAATGTTATCTCACCAATGTAATATTACCTTGCAACTGTATGGAATTTCCGTTTCCACCCGTTGCACTTAATACATACACGTAAGATCCCATTTCCTGCGCTATTCCTTTATAGCTTCCATCCCAACACATTTCCTGATTATTTATTATTCCTACATTGTCGGAAAAATAAACCTGTTGTCCCCAACGGTTATATACGGAAATTTCGAAATCAACAACTGCGGATCCAATAATTAACAGAAAATCGTTGAAGCCATCTCCGTTAGGTGAAAATGCCGTAGGAATATCAACGATGGGATCGCACACATCTATTACTTCATTCACTATAAATGTTTTTGTGATATCACATGCATCATCCGAAGTATTTATTGTTACCGTATAAGTTCCGAATAATCCAACTTCAATAGTCTGAGATGTTGCCCCTGTATTCCAACTATAAGTTGATCCCTCATAACCCGCATCTAAAACAACAATTCCACCTATACAATATTCTGCAGTATCAAATTCCGCAAAAGGATATTCTACAAATGCTGTGAGCGTATCATAACTTGTACATCCTTCATCGTCTTCCGCAACCACTAAATAACTAGTTGTTGTATCAGGATATACCGTGAAATAAAAATCGTCGGAAAGTAAAGAATCGGTTTGTAATTCATACCATTCGTAATAGGGAACACCCACAGTAAGCGTACTGAATATTGCGGCTTCTCCAACACAAATAGTAACATCATCTCCCCCCTCAACAGGAATAGTTTCAATAACAGTAATTGTTTTTGAACCGCTTCCGCTTCCACATTCATTCAGCGCAAAAATATCCAGGGTATATACACCGGCTTCATCCCAAACAACTCCAACAACATTATTGGAAGTATCAACAATTGTTCCGCCTGATAATGACCAGTCATAATATGTGGTAATAAAATAAGGCACGTTGAAATAAGTGGTATCACCTGTACAGGCTTTCGGAGGTCCACTGATAGTAACAATCGGCACATCAATTACATGGAATGTTACATATTCACTCCATGGTCCCGGGCAACCGAAACTAATTTCTCTTACACGTAAAGTAACCTCTCCCGTTGCACCTGTAAAGTCGATATAAATTGGATTATACGGCCAAACAAAAGGAGTTCCTATACCAAATTGAAACTGATAATCGGAATTAATATTATATGGAACAACGAGTGCATTTCCAATAGCACCTTCACATAAAAGAGTATCTTCCGGAATTAAAACGGGAGCATTATCTGCAGGCGCTCCAATGGATAAATGTATAAGTGTTCCTAAAGTATTCTCTGAAGGAGTTCCACAATTTGCATTAACGCGTAGGTACCAAATTCCTGCATCAAGACCCAGTGCAAGAAGATCGAAATAACCCGGAATTACCAGATCAATTGTTCCCGATTCAGTATCTACTGTTAAACCGAGATCACAGTAACTCGCCTGTGTAAAAAACATGGCATCGAGTACTTCCACGCAAAATGTATTGGTATCGCAATACACTTCCAGATCATCAAAAACATGCACGTCGTAAGTAATAGTTACCGTAACACCGGAATCTTCCGTTATACAAACATAAACATCTTCAATATCGTTGGTTTCTATATCACATTCCTGAATACATATTGGTCCATAAACTGACCCGACCACAGGAGGTGCACTGGAGACCACTCGAATAAAATAATTACATCCGGGAGGAACAACAGGAACAATTCCGGAAACAGTTCCAGGAGGGGAACCCAAAGCAGGGTCATATGTTGCGTTGCTATAAAAAGTCCCGATTATAGAAGGATCGTCAAAACTTCCCGTTGAATCGCTGAGTTCCGCAGTATAAACATTGCCTACTGTAAAAACTCCGGTAGAGAAAAATGGAACATCAATAACACTGTTAACACACACCGCATTGGAGTCGTAGGTGACAACAGGAGCCAGTGTGGTTATGGTATTCGGACAATTTTCAACCGTAAAACAAACGCTGGCTTCTCCGAAAATTTCGGGAAGCGGAGAGGTTCGATTAATACGAATTTTATAACAGGAACCATCGGGCACAAATCCGGGAATTACTGCTGCTATTGCACCGGTTGTATCTTCCGCTAAAATGGTGAACACACCTAAACTTGTAGGGGAAGCAAAAGCACCCGCTGCATTCGATAATTCTATTTCATAAATTCCATCACATAGCGGATCTGTAAGAGACCATCCCACTACTACTGTACTAAGTTTACAAACCGGATCAGGGAATAAAAAATCTATAACAATATCTACCGGATGAATATCTTCATCATAGGTTCCAACTGCAATAATATCATCTACCGCAAATGACATGGTACTTGCACCGCCACTCGCATCATTCACCCAACGGAAAGCAAAACGAAGATCTGCAACTTCCTGAAAAGCAGGGTCTGTTATTACTTCATATTTCCATAAAGTTTGATCGTTGTAAAGTGCCATGCCAACTGCTGTCCAGGGACCTCCATCGGCACTGTAATAAACCTGTCCATAATCATTTGGATCACCTTCGCTTAACCAGAAAAATGTAAATTCAATATCAATAAGACCAAGTGTGCAAAATCCGCTTGACATTTCCGCAAAATTGTCGGAGACAGCTACTGTATTATAACTAGCGCAAGTAATTGCGGGTGCAGCTTCTTCATCGTGAATGTGCATGTATTTGCTCATTGGAGCACCACCGATTGTGCCTGATTCAGTGAGGTCTTGTGTGGTGGTATTTGGATAACCGAAACCACCGTCATAACTGTTGTTTATGATCCATTTATTTGTTCCAACGGCTCCACCGGGACCTGGGGAGTTAAGTATAAAAGAGGCAGTTGCACCATTAAAATCTTCCGTATAAAGTTGAAACGTCTGGGCATTTAATCCCAACATTGTTAAACTAAAAAATAGGAGTGTGTTGTAAAATCTGATCATAGGCTCGGCGAATGGAATACTAAATTAGGGAATTTTTGGAATATGTGGCATAATTGGTGAATAAAAGCGGGATTGTAGATAAATTGGGGAGAAAAAAGGGGACCGCGGATGACGCTGATTGTGCGGATTAAAAAAGGATAAAAGTTGAGAAAAAAAGGGATACCTGCTGATTGGATAAATGAAGATTTTAACGAAGCACCATCCGCAACACTCAAGCCGTGGTCGGGTGTTTTTAACCTTGTTTTCGAATCTGAATTGAAAATATTATTTTAAAAAAATACGATTAATAGAAAAATTAAACCCAGGGCAAGGGGGTAGCATTATTATACCAGAAAATTCATGAAAGAATAAATTAAACCCCGCGCAGGGGTGGCATTATTATAGAAAAACATTGAAGAAAATAAATAGTAAACCCCGAATAGGGGTGACATTATATCCCATAATTTAAAGGACGAAATTTATTGGCAAAAACGATAATTAATTAATGAATTTGATAATTAACCCGAAAACTATTGGACGCTTGTGATAACAATTACGGTCCCGATTTTACCTGTATCAAAATCTTCTGGCGTTGCCTGTGTTTCTCTGATCTCAACCTGAGCTTTTCCTGTTAATCTTTTATTTTCTATTCCCTTGTAGACCAGATAATTAATTATTTCATTCACTCTATGTTGAGTGGGGTATGAAGAATATTGAGGGCCAAAAATTTCACTGCGAATTATTTCAATTTCGATTGTTGGATTATTTTTTAAAAATACAACAATAGAATCAAGCAATGGATAACTTTCCTCCCTAAATGTCCATGTTCCTAATTGCCAAAAAATATTTTCTGCTTTAAATACAGATCCTTCTTCAAAAACAGAATCACTTAGGGTAAATGTTTTAGGGGATTGGGAATTGAGGGGTAATGAAGAGAAAAGAAATAAAATGGCGATAAAATATTTTGAATAAATCATAGGTTTAATTTTAAATCGAAATATTTGTATTTTGATGGTATACAATATTAAAAATAAATAATTAATTCAGTATGTGGTTGGTACATTAATTACACTACCACGTGGCGGTCGGGTGTTTTGAACCAACCGCAATCGATCATCATTTAACGCACCCTGTGGGATATAATGTCACCCCTACCGGGGTTTTGGTAAATTAGTTTTCTTTTTACTATAATAATGCCACCCCTACCGGGGTTTTGATTGGACAATGCATTGAAACCTTTGATCTTGTTTTAAATCGAAATAAATTAATAGGAATTACTAATTTTAAATATAAACAGAAAATTAATCTCTGGATTGAATACATTATTTTATCAAAAACATTTAATCTAAAGAAAAACCTAACCCCGGGTAGGGGTGACATTATTATAGCAAAATATTAATGAAAATAGATGATAAACCCCGGGTAGGGGTGGCATGATATCCCATAATACAAAGTGCGTTAGTTCGCCACAACCCGAATAAAGTTGATGTGAACACGCATCCACGGCGTGCGGGGTCGTATGAAAATTATTGATTATTTGTTTTGATCGCATCCAAATTCACCCCTGCCTTAAAATAAATATTGCAACTCTCCATCCATCCATAGGAATCGGGATCGGGTTTGGTAAATTGATACTGACTTCCTATTGATAAAACTATTTTTTTATTGATAGCATGTCGTATTTCACATCCTGCATTAAAGAAAAACAAGTGTTTGTTGTAATCATTTTCTTCGTAAAATAATTTATAACTATCGTAATAAGAAATCCAATATTTATTAAACGCATATCCATAAGAAAATCCTGTATATGGTAAAAACTTCCACTTGCTGTCTACGGCCTTGGAAAAATCAAAAGTTAGGTTGATGGGAATTTCAATAATATCAAATCGGGTATCCAATTGATTAGGGCAATTATTACCGAAATCATCTATACATATATAACCAAGATCGAGCTCACGCAGTTGCATAAAAAAGATTCCGCTGCTGTATCCGAGCCGTTTATAAATTTTTATATCATAAAAAATTCCGGTTCCAAAGCCCCATCCATATTCCGTATTAAAATTTGTTTTTGTTGCGTTTGGATTAATTTTTAATCCGATAGTTTGACTTTTTATTCCAGATAAAATACAAACAATAAAAACTAGGGTGAGAATGCAGCATTTCATAAAGAGGAATATTCTTTAAATCAAATATACTATAAAACATTCAATCATCATCCTCTCCGACTGGAAGATTAGTCCCATTGTCCTGAGCATTCTTTTTTCCAAAATTAAAATCGCCTCTTATCTCACTATGTCTTATCTCTCCACCTGTGTAACCCACATAACTTAAAATTCCTGCTGAAGCAGCAGAAGCTGTTAGGGTGATTACCATAAAGACCCGAACAGATTTCTTTTTATAGTGTAACAACAATAGCGTTATAAATGCCAATCCGCCGGTTATAAATATTACCATTCTACCTTTTTCGGCAATTTCTTCGTGTTCGTGAATTGCCTCATGTGAAATACCCGAAATTTCCTCCACCTGTTCCTCTGCAGGTTCGCCTGTAGCAAAAGCAGGTATAGTGAATGCTGCTGCCAATATGATCAGCAGCAGACTTGCAAATTTCAGATGTTGCTTTTTAAATATAAATGATGCAACTATAAATCCAGTTCCGATCACACTTAATATGATGGGAAAGTGGTTTAGCAATAAATGCCAATGCGCTGAGTTAATGTTCATAATCGTAAAAATTTAAAATTAATAAATATTTTTACGATTGTCTTTTACTTGTAACCGCTCTGCCTAAAACACCGGTTTGAGTCCTCCACTTGTCATCTGAAGTTTATTGTCATACAATTCAATATACTTTAATTCTGAGGTATATTCATTGTCATCGAGACTAAACTCCAGGTTTTTATTTATTTGCACATATTTATCCATTGGCACTCTGATGGTAACATATACCTGCTGATCGCGCCATTGTTCCGTTTCATTTAATTTTATCACAGATGGAATGGTAAGCAGTGAATCGCCTGATTGAACAATAAAAAAGGTGCAGTTCTGTGCATTTTCCTTTGCATCTAACCTGTCGCGTCCCTTTGCGACTTTATTTATCAGCACAACAAAATTAGTGTCGGAACTTTTTTCAAATTCTATTTCTATTCTGTGAAATGCAATCGAATTTTCTTCAACGCTGATATATCCCCAGTCGTGATTATCTTCCCAAAAATCTTTTTTCAAAAAGGTTTTTCCGTGTTTGGAACCGGCATCAAAATTATATCCTGTTTTTGTTTGATAATAGTCTGAATCACTATCATCCAACTGCACATACAGAGTATTATTGGCTGGTTGAACTATATCCATTTTATTGCTTACTTCCCCTTCTTCCCTGAATTCTTTTCCTATGGTAATACCTAAATAGATCACAATAAATAAACATGCGGTCCATAATATTCCAAGACCTCCACTTACAAAACGAGTTTTCTTTTTAATACCGACAAGATATTTTACACTGGAGAAAATTAATCCGAGCAAAGGGATAATTACCAATGCTAAAGCAGATGCTACTAACAACCAGGCCTGATTATTCCCGGCCATGATCTGATTACCTAAAAAATCTATCTCAGAAAACGGATTTCCCCAGTTACTGAATAATTCGACAACAATTACCACAACTATTAATAAGCTGATTATTAAAACACCTGCTACAAATATTTTAGCAACAGTTTGCACAGCAGGTTTAATGGTTTGCGCAAATCCCTCTATAAAATCACCGGCGTTTTTTTTTGATTTATCAATATTCTCGCGAGAAAAAGTTTGTTTAACCTCTTCTCCAAATTCATTTACTTTGGAAGTAAATTGTTTTGCACCATCTTTAATTGTTTTTTCGATATTGCTTATATCCACTTTTTCCCCGCGCATTTCCAATTTTTCTGCGGTTGTTTTTGCTTCGGGGATTATTATCCATAAAATGATATACAATAATAATCCTGTTCCCGCAAAAAAGAAGGCAACTAAAAATGCAAGACGAATCCATAAAGCATCCACCTCAAACTTTGCAGCAAATCCAGAACACACTCCTCCTAAAACATTATGTTCTTTATCCCGATAAAATTTAGATGCACTTGATCTTTTTTCCTGGTTGTAAGAGGTATTATATTGCGCATTTGGAATTTCTTCTTCATAATCTTCCGGTTTACCCATTATTGTGATTATTTCATCAACATACACATCGGTGATTGCTCCGCGTTCACCCACTTTTTCGGTAAATAATTCTGCAATGCGATCTTCAATGTCTTTAATGATCTCATCTCCATCGGGTGTTGAGGTATATTTTTTTCTGATACTGTTTAAATAAGTATCTAATTTTTTGTAAGCAGTTTCGTCTATCTGGAAAACCAAACCGCCGATATTTACATATAATAACTTGTTCATGTTAAATTGTGTTTAAATGTTTTGAGTTAATAGATACGGCATTCGATAATTCGAGCCATGTTTTATTGAGTTCGGTTAAAAAGAGTTTGCCATTATCAGTTAACTGATAATATTTGCGCGGTGGACCCGAATTACTTTCCACCCATTTGTAGCTGAGAAGTTCCATCGTTTTTAGCCGGTTGAGCAGAGGATAAACCGTTCCTTCCGCAACTAACAGATTACTTTCTTTTAATCTGCTTATTACATCTGAAGGATAAATTTCCCCCTCACTTATTATGGCCAGTATACAGAACTCCAGCACACCTTTTCGCATTTGAGCCTGGGCATTTTCTACATTCATGATGCAAAGCTATGGTATAACTTTGAACCATGCAATACATAGTAGCATGTTTTTACTGGTAGCAGGTGTTATATTATGTTAAAATTTAGTAAAATCAAGTATTTCGGACATCAAAAAAAATTACTTATTTTTCCGGAAATTATGAAATCTACCCTTTTTACCCTCCTTTTTGGCGTTTTTCCAATCTGTTTATTACAGGCTCAATCACCCTACCAGCCTTACAGAACAGAAAAAGACATAATTCTTGATGGTATTGTTGATGAACCGGAATGGATGTTAACACCCGTGGAATCGGATTTTATGCAACAAGGGCCGGACCCCGGCGCTGCGGCGACAGAAAGAACAGAAGTGCGTATCATTTATAATGATACCTATCTTTTTGTCGCAATTACTGCATTTGATTCAGAACCGGATAAATTGACGAGGTTGGAAATGGAACGCGATTTTCCTTTGGGTCAGGATGATGGCACCGGGTTTACTATAGACTCCTATAACGATAAGATCACAGGATTGGATTTTGTAGCAAATACTTTGGATGCCCGTTGGGATGCGCAGGTTACACGGGATGGCGCCGGATTAAATGATTCGTATAATACTTTTTGGGAAGCGCGAACTTATGTTGGTGATTTTGGATATTCCACCGAATACAGAATTCCTTTTTCCTCTCTTCGTTTCGAACAAAAAGAGGAAGTAATAATGGGTTTCCGAGTAGCCCGATTAATAAAAAGAAAAAATGAATTGATCACTTATCCAAAAGGTGATCCGAATACAGAAAATATCTGGACAAACATTTCTTATGCGAGAGAAATTATTTTTCGCGATCTGAAAAGTAGAAATCCGTTGTATATCAGTCCCTACATTATTGCAAATTATTATGAGGAAAATGTATTAAATGCAGAGGGAACAGCTTATGAAAAAAATTCCAATTTCATGACGCGCAAACATTTTTTTGAAAATGAAACACTGGATAAAATTGTGAGTAATATTGGTGTGGATGCAAAATACGGACTATCTAAAAATTTAACGCTTGACCTTACTATTAATACGGATTTTGCACAGGCGGAGGTTGACGATAGAATTATAAATCTTTCGAAATACGAAGTAAATCTTCCCGAAAAAAGAAGTTTTTTTCTGGAGTCGGAAAATCAGTTAAGTTTTGGTTTCCCTTCCGGAAACGAATTATTCATTACGCGAAGAATTGGAAACGAAAATGGAGTTATAGTTCCTATTATCGGCGGTGTCCGGCTTACGGGAAAAGTAAATGATTGGCAAATTGGAGCTTTAAATATGCAAACAAAAGGAGTTGTATCCGAGGGAATTTCTCCGCATAATTTTACGGTATTGAGAACACGCCGTGATATTGATTCCCTTGGAAGTTTTGTTGGAGCAATTGTGTGTAATCGATCCAATACCGATACTTCAGCGTTGTCGAATCAATCGTTCGGAATTGATTTTGTTAAAAGATTAAATCAACAATTTACCATAGAGGGTGGATTGATAAATACTCTGGATAATTTTGAAACTCCTGATTTTTTGAATAGTTTATATTTTCACACCGGTTTTTTTCAATCTGCAACAAAGGGATTTATTTATAATGCCACTTTAGATCTTGTTGGTCAGCATTTGAATCCTGTTATGGGGTACATTGATGCAAATGATTACGGTTCGGTAAAAGGCACGCTTAAATATCAATGGAATTTAAAGAACAGTAAACTCTTAAATTATTTTTATATTTCCACCTTTAATAAATACAGATGGAAAATTGAAAATGGTGGCGCCGAAACTATTGCCGATGATCTATACACAGGAATTAATTTTAAAAATGGAGCAGTAATCGAAATTTCCGTAATAGAATTTAAGCAGGATTCTTTGTTTTACGATTGGGAACTTGACGATCGCAATGCAATTTCCGCAGGAGTATATCAAACCTTTAATACTGCCATCACACTAGTGTCACCACAACAATCCAACTATACTGCATCCATTTATACCACCTATGGTGGATTTTACGGCGGTGAAAGATTATATATTCAACCCGATATCACCTATTGGGTAAATAAACATTTTAATTTATCACTCACCTACGAATACAACCATATCACCTTTGAAAAATATCTTACAGAAGAAAAAAATACTTTATATGAAAGCAATTTAATTCGGTTAGGATTAGTATATAATTTCACCACGAGATATTCCCTCAAAACCTATTTTCAATACGACGATCTCAGTCAACAAACCAGCACAAACATAAGATTCCGATATAATCCGAAGGAGGGAACCGATCTTTTTATAGTAATTAATCAGGGTCTTAATAATTACCGCACAAGATTAGATCCTAAATTGCCTTATATAAATAATCAGGCGTTTACTGTTAAGTTTACAAAAACCTTTGGTGGGGATTAAACATATCTGTATCATAAAATCATCACAAAAAATCATAGAATCTCCAACCCCGGCATATCCACTTTCTTGATCATCCACCATCCATATTCCTGAATTAATACAAACTGTCCGTTACCGGAAAAAGTCAGATTTTCTTTTGTTTCGGTAAATACATTGTATTTGATGGTAAATTTTACCAATGCGAATTCATCGTCATTTTCTAGGGAGATAATTTCAAATTCATCAAGTTCTCTCGTCGGAAATGCATCAAAATAATTGCTTAATGTCGGCGAGATCATTCTTTTATATTCGCTTTCGTCACTTTCATCAAAAATAAGATCAGAACAGGATATCACACATTTATCATACCTCTCTTCGCCGGGAAAAGTATCGCGAAAAATATAATCGACAAATTCGTTACATCTGTTGCGAATATCATAGGGATGGTTCGGATGAAACTCCTCATAAATAAAATTGAGGGTCCATCCGGGCATACGCATATTATCAATTTCATGGTCAAATAATTCTTCCGTTACAAAAGTGTAAAGCAATCGCACTTCATCGGGATATTCGGCAAGAACACTTACATTTATTCCATTTTCCTCAAGGAGATTACAGAGTTTCAAACTTTCATCCACAAGTTGTTTATCCGTTAATTGAGCTGCCGGAATACAATCCGGTCTTCCGATATAATCAAACAATTTTATCTGCACTCTTTCTGCATATTGTTTTTCAAATGCAAGTACATTATCTAAAAATTGTTTTTCGATCTCAGGCGGTAGTTGTGCGGAATTCAATCCGAATTGTGCACCATAACCCATTTCGAGTTTTAATTTTTTTACTTCATTTTCCGCGCGCAGATCATCTTCCTGCGTAATTACGGGTTTGTTTTTTTCGGGCATAACCAAATATTTAATGCTAAAATATTTGTATTTATAATTCCCTGTTAGTAAGCGTTTAATTTACCCGTGTAGTTTGACAAATTATCATTGCTCAAAAACCAATATTTTAAAAAAATTATTTTTTTAATAGCTGAACT
>JAYSYX010000238.1:0-9944 GCA_043727235.1 Bacteroidota bacterium | reverse complement strand
CAGGCGGTTTACACAGACATTAACCCGGATATTTATTTGCAGTATGACGGAGAAACTGCAGGTGTTGACATGGATAATGATGGTGATTTTGATTTTGCATTTTTAAAGTCAAGTCATTATTGGTCAAGTAGTATTTGGTCACTTTACCAATTCAAACATCTTTTGTGGTGTGGCCCATATGGGACACCAGAAAATGAAATTGCGGGTGAAAGTGCAACACATGGAGCTGGAGGAGGCACAACTTATTTTCCTTATGCAATTGAGGTTGGAGCCCTAATTAATGAAGGCATTGAATTCCAATACGCGGGCTACCAATTAATGGAAGTCGGCACATATGTAATAATAGATACAACATGGTCATGGGTTTATGGTATTGGACATTGGTCACCAAATATGGATTCTGCATATTTAGGCGTTAGATTTATTGACAACGATGATTGCCGTCATTACGGATGGATTCGTTGCTCAACAATAGACTCTGCAAAAACTTTAATTATTCATGATTATGCTTACGAAACTAAATGTGAGACAGGAATTTTAGCCGGCGATACTGTTGGTGACACAACAACCATTGGGGTTAATGAAATAATTAAACTTGATGCTTTTGCTTATAGTTTTGGCAAAGAAATATTTATTCATAATAATACCGGAGAAAATATTTCAATTATTATATGTGACATCTCCGGGCGACAAATACTTACAATCGAAACGACAGACAATTTTGTTATAATACCAATGCAAAAAGAAATGAGCGGAATATATTTAGTTCAATTAATAAGGGATGAAAAACAATATATACGTAAAATAGAGATTTAGATAATAGCAAAAACGCAATCGACTTGTAAACCACTGGCCATAACAACAGCTTAGTAAAATAGATGTGTGAATCTTCATCCTGAAACTTAAATTTTCAAAGTATAATATTAGTAATAATGAAATTTTTGCTTCGATTTGCATGACTTCACAAAAATTCTCATGGGTATATGCTTATTTATTAAACCACACAACATATGAAAAAATGTATTTTTTTATTCACGACACTAATTATTGCAGGCATAAGTTATGCTCAGCCTAAACCCGAAAACATCGCTAAGATCATTCATCTGGATAATGATATTTACCATTGGGACTGGGGCAATAAACCCGAACATGTTAATTATGAGATCAAGGTAATTAAATTTCTGAATACTGAACAATATAATATTGATACAACAGCGTATGGTACGAGCGATAGTCTGGAGATCATAGACAATCAAATATATGATCCGGAATCTGATTCCCTTGCTGTTCGATATGTATGGATGAGACTGGCGACCTTTGTACATGATTCTTTAATTCCATTGTTGGAAATTGAACAGGATACTTATGATGCCTCCAATTTTAAAGGTTATCTCGACAGAATAAAACATATTGAAACAATTAACTGGTTGGATTTTGTTTTTAGAAATGTGGTAAGAAGGAGTGAAATAAATCCCGCTGATACAAAATACAGCACCCATCAATTAAGAGAAATGTTATTTCTTATAAATAAACGAATGGAGGAGATCATGGCGGATAATATATCCATGTATAGGTTTACAGAAACTTCTAAAAAATGGATTCGCGGAGTTTATGTCGATCACGGAAATGATTTTCTCAGTCTTGCGAGCTGGTATAACGACGATAGGGATATGACAGGTTCTTTCCGCATTGAAATTGCAACCGACCAATTTAAAATGCGTGTGTTCGACGGTTATTCTAATCAGAAAATTAATCTGAACAGCCGGAATTTTTATAGTTATCAGTCCATATTTTTTGGAGGAGAGGGGTACACTCCTTATTTGCGAGATACTACAATATTTAATTCAAGTAACGCAGTAGACTCAAATGACAGACCTTATGCTGCATTTCAATATATTGGCAGGGCGAAATTTCGGGTAAGTAGGCATGGCAAATTCCGTATGATGAATCAGTTTAAAATTGGAACCATTGGTTCTACAAGAGCAGGAGTAATTCAATCCGTAATTCATCGGGATGTTACCATAAGATCTTACACTCCGAACGGTTGGGGTGCGCAGATCGCGAATGGAGGCAGAATTGGATTCAGCGTTGAATATTATCCGGAATGGATGCTTACACATGTGAGAACTAGAAGCGGAGTAAATCTTTCCGTTTTTTCAGAATTAAAGTATGGTACCGATATGACCTCAGCTGGTATCGGATTAAATTATAGCAATAAAGGTTTTTTACAATCAGGTGGAATAAATTTACCCTTTGTTGATAGATCATCAACCACCGTTAAAGAATTCGTTCGATTTAATATAATTTATACAGGACGGGTCAGTTATCGCCGTGTAATTCATAACTCCAATTTGGAAGGCTATGGAATAATTAAACTCAGAGAGGATGAGGATCCCACATCACCAATTGATGCCTATCGTTTGCAACCCGATCAAATAGAAAGAAATGTTTTTATTTCTGAGTTTTCGCTGAACATTCGTTTTAATTATTGTGGTCTTGTTTTAAAGCAGGTGATCATGAGCCCTGAATATGATCTTCCGGTGAACTCAGTAACTTATCCTGTTGGAGAAAAAGGAGCTATAAGCAATCATAATACAAGTTCTTGGAATCATTATGGTACGGTTGGGTTATTTTTTCTGTTAAAGTGATTTTCAGGCCATTATTTTTTTAATAAAAAAGCCTCAATATTCGCCAGTGAGGCTTTCGCTCCTAGCGAAGTTCTCACTATCGGCATCCAAAGGAGTATTTTTAATCATATTAATTGTATAGCTTTAAAGTTATACATTAATATTTTATCTTAGAGTAAACCCCAAATAGCCAATGACGAAATATCAAGTGGATGAATTTCAAGTGGATGAATACCTTAAAAAATGGAATAAACGCAGGCTCATAATTTATGTTCTTGTAATATCAGTAATACTCCCAATCACCTCATTGATTACTTACCAAGAGACTAATACCTCCACCTTTTTATTGTATTTGTTGATCATGTCAGTAATAATTGTTGTTGCGTTTTATTTTTCATTAAAATATGCAAATTCTCAGATCAGGCAACTAACGGGAGGCCAATATTTTATTGACGATTCCATTATTAAGTTTCAAGGATCAGAAAAATCTGACAGGAAATTTAATCTTGACGAAATTGCCGTGATTCATAAAAGATATTCGGGGACCATAATAATTAAAGGTAATATCTGGACGAAAATAAATTATCTACGCCCCAAAAAATCATTTTATCAGGTAAATCATTATAATGTGATCTTCATTCCAACTATTACTACAAATTATTCAGAATTAGTCAACCAGGTTAAAAAGGCGGCCGCCAATGCAATGAAATTATAAAAGCTCATCTTTCCGTCATTTTTCCTGTTATGGCTTCAAATTCCGGAATATTGTTTTTACCTTACAATAAATTGCCCACAAATGAAACAACTGCTACTACTTGTATTGGCCAATTTAATATTGACCAGTACCCAACTTTCTGCCAATGCTACTTTAATAGTTGATGCCACTGATAAAACCTGTTTAAAAATGCTTTCCTCTCATGTGAACGTATCGGTTGTAAATCAGGTTGCAACTGTCAAAAGCACGCAGACTTTTATCAATCAATTTGATACGGCTGTACATGTAAAGTTTGCCTTTCCAATGTATGAAGATGCTGCTGCTACCGGTTTGAGATGGAAAATATACGGTGAATGGTACTCCGCTGTTTTTGCAGCTGCTCCTGCTGATACCACCCTACCGGGAGCCGGTGAGGAAATTGATTTCCAACTAGAGGAATATTTGGGAGATGCAACACTATTTTTCGAGCTGTTGGATTCTATTTTACCTGATTCTACGGTTGTGTTTGAATTAACTTATGTGCAATTATTGCATTATGCATATGATCAGGTAAGTTTTGATTTCCCGAATGATTATAGTATGATCCAAACAGATAATATTGATTCTCAAACTTTGAGTATTCATATTATTTCAGATCGCACAATAGTTGGTACAGAGATGATCTCACACCCGTATATAATTAATTCCTTTAGCGATTATGCTGCGGATCTTTATGTGGCATTAATTGATCAACCCGCAAATGCAGATTATAATTATTTATACACGCTGAATGCAACAGAATTGGGACTGTTTAGCTTCAGCACCTTTTTAGCTGATAGCATTAATTATTGCGACGAATATGGAAGGGGATATTTTGGATTTATTGTGGAACCCGACCCGGGTGATTCGGTGGTGATAGAAAAAGTATTTACTTTGATAATTGATCAATCAGGCAGTATGGGTGGCGACAAAATTGCACAAGCAAGAGATGCTGCAACATTTATTGTAGATAATTTGAATGAAGGGGATAAATTTAATATCGTTGCTTTTGAAAGTGACGTTCATACTTTATTTGCTGATCATGTTCCTGTTACCATTACAAATCAAAATGTTGCATTCGATTACATCGATGGTTTGGAAGCCGGTGGGGGAACAAATATTTCCGGTTCTTTTGAAATGGCAATTCCTCAATTTGCAGATGCTGATCCTGATGTTGCAAATATTATTGTATTTCTGACCGATGGCCAGGCTTCAGCTGGAATAACCGGTACAATGGAAATTCTGGATCTTATTGCATCATTGATAATTACAAATGACGTAGTAGGTTTAAGTATCAATACCTTCGGGATTGGTTATGATGCAAATGAATCTTTGTTAAATCAGATCGCCACCGAAAACAACGGCGTGTCTGAATTTTTTGCAGCCGGTGATCTCATTGCAGTTATTACCGATTTTTATTTAACAATTCAATCTCCGGTATTATTAAATACCTCAATGACCTTTTCTCCGGATATTGTGCATCAATTATTCCCTGATCCGTTGCCAAATTTATATAAAGGACATCAGCTTGTGGTGGTTGGACGATATTTTGAACCAGGAGTAGTAAATGTAACTTTTACAGGTGAAAAATATGGCGCCATTGTTAACTATGAATATACCTTTGAACTCACAGATTCTACAATTGAGCAAAATACTTTTCTCACTAAATTATGGGCAATAGAAAAGATCAATAACCTGATGAATGAATATTACAGCTATGAACCCCTCTCTCCGGAAGCCGATTCCATTCAATATTTTGTCACTACCCTTAGCATTTGTTATAGTGTAGTGAGTCCATTCACCAGTTTTA
Source organism: Bacteroidota bacterium (assembly GCA_043727235.1). Classification (GTDB taxonomy): domain Bacteria; phylum Bacteroidota; class Bacteroidia; order Chitinophagales; family BACL12; genus UBA7236. The sequence continues at coordinate 4,774 of JAYSYX010000238.1, read as the reverse complement.
ACGATAATACAGGAACCGGAGCTGTTTCTATCTCCGAATATGAGGAGGTTGATACTAAATTGAAGGCAATCAATTATCCGAATCCTTTCCGAAACTCTACCACAATCCAATTTTTAGCTCCAGCATTAAATCAAATAGTTTCCTGTGTTATTTTAGATATCAATGGAAATATTATTTCTATTCTCGATATTTTTATTAATGCTGAAGGAAAATATGAAATTATATGGGATGGAAAAAATAGCTATGGAAATAACGCAATTCCCGGTTTCTATCCCTATTATATTAAAATTGATGAAACTACTATATATGGTGTAATGGAAAAATTATAGGGTGTGTAAACTATAAAGGTATTCCTGCAGGTATGTTTCCTGCAGGTTTTTTTATATTGTTTCATTATTTGATGTTGAGAATACAGGAGAATCAACAAATACAACTGCATTATTAAATTTGCGTAATTTACCTATATTTGTAACCAAGCTAAAATGTTTATTAGCTTGTTTTTTATTTTTTTCCTCGCTCCAATTTCAATACTTCTAGCATTGATATGGATCTTCACTGGCAAAAGGATTTTTGGTAAGATACTTGGAGGATTTTGGCTCCTTATATTTTTATTGTTTGCAACCGGTAGAATTATTGACTATTTCACAACCCCAATAAATCTGGAGCAGGAAGATATTTACGGAGAATATGTAATTGACAGAAATAAATTCCCCGGTTATCAAGCCGACTGGCAGTATGATCATTTTCGATTTGAGATCACAAAACATGATAGCATTTACTTTTACGTGACAGACGGCAAAACAATAGTAAAAACCTTTAAAGGTACTATAGCATTCCATACTGCATATAAACGACCGAGATTAATAATTAATATTGAAGAGCCAGGTCACCATATAATTGAAGATTATCCTACTTTATACAGAGTGCCAAGAAAATTTTATTATGTTTTTAATTCGACCGAATTTGGGAATGTCTTTTTTACAAAGGGAGAATGGGAAGAAATTGCTAATTGATCCAATAACATAAAGTCTGGCTTTAATTATATATTTGTTGTAATTTATACGAGGCCCAGTGTTATTGGATACGCAAATAAGTAATGCAAGGATGAAAATATCAAAATTCTTGAATGACTCCAAATATAAATGGGTACTGATTGTCGTTTTAATAATGGGAATCGGAATATTTTCCATTTATGCAACCTCGGGTAGCCATGTTTGGGGAGATGATTTCGCCCTATATTTATCCCATGCGAGAAATATTTCAGAAGGTAAATCCTATGATGATACGGGATTAATTTTGCACGAGTTTGCGCCAACTTATTCTCCCCAAAATTACCCGCCTGGTTTTCCTTTAATCCTGGCCCCGATTTATAGTATAACAGGACTCAATTTTTACTACTTAAAAATATTTATTATTTGTTGGTTTTTGTTATTGTTATGGTTAATATGGATATATTTTAAAGATAAGATCCAATTTCCCTGGTTGTTTGTTATTCTTTTAATAATTGGGTTGAGCCCGTTTTTCAGAGATCAAAAAGAAAATATTTTGGCAGATCTTCCGGCTGCATGTTTTATTCTACTTGTTTTTATAATGGATGAAAAACGAAGACTTACAAAGAGTAAATATTTTTTTCTTTTCCTGTTCGCATTGGTTATATGGTTTGGTGCGGCGATCCGGGTCACAGGTCTGTTAGTACTGCCGGCTATTCTGCTTTTTGAGTTGATACAATATAAAAAGATCAGCAGAGAAAGCATCATTGTAACTATTACTGTTGCGGGACTAATGGTAATACAAAGCCTTCTAATGCCCTCAAGTGATTATATGAATATTCTTTTATCCGAATTTGAAAAATTTAGCCCAAATATAATTGCTGATAATTCATTTGGCAGAGCAAATAATTATATTCGTTCCTTTACCAATATTACTCACCTCTCCTTTATAACCCGATTGAACACGAACCTGAACGAACTCATTTTTTGGATCTTTCATATAACTGCTGCTGTGGGATTTTATCGAAAGGCAAGCAATAAATTTTCCCCTCTGGAATTATTCGTAGTATTTTATATGCTGCTCATTTTTGTTTTCCCGGGATATCAGGGAACACGGTACTTAATTCCTATCATTCCCTTTTATTTTTTTTATAGCATGTACTGTTTGCAAGGTATGAAAGTAAAATGGGTTTCTAATTCATTGATTGGTGTATTGCTTCTTTCTTTAACTTTCATTTATATTGATGATCACAATCGTATGCCCCGGCATGAAATACCTGATGGTGTCCAATCGAAGTCCGCAGAGGAAACATATCAATTTATTCGCGAAAACACATCGGATGATGCTGTGCTCATGTGCACAAAACCACGGGCTTTTTCTTTATTTACAAATAGAGATGGTATCGTTTTTCCTAACGCTGAATTTAAAGATCAATTTTATAATTTATTGGAGCGGGAAAACGTGTTATATGTTGTTAGTGGAAAGTTTGATTATTTTCCATATATTAAAGAAGAAATTAATGCACATCCTGAGGTTTTCCAACAGATTTTTAGTAATGATCTATTTAGCATTTATCTCGTAAATAATTTGTGAGAATCTATCCTGACAATTTTGCCATATATTTGCCTTCAATTTCAATATATGCAACGAGATAATCAGATATTTGATATCATTCAAAAAGAACTCCATCGCCAGACTGAAGGCATTGAATTAATTGCCAGTGAAAATTTTGTCAGCAAACAAGTAATGGAAGCTATGGGAAGCTGCCTTACCAACAAATATGCAGAAGGTTATCCTGGGAAAAGATATTATGGGGGATGTGAGTTTGTTGATGAAGCAGAGCAACTTGCCATCGACAGGGCAAAACAATTGTTTGGGGCCGAATATGCAAATGTTCAGCCACACAGCGGCGCGCAAGCGAATGCTGCAGTTATGCTCGGATGTATAAATGCGGGAGACACTTTGCTCGGATTTAATTTATCCCATGGAGGTCACTTAACGCATGGAAGTCCCGTAAACTTTTCCGGAAAATTATATAAACCTGTTTTTTATTCCGTGGAAGAAGAAACCGGTTTAATTGATATGAATAAAGTGGAGGAGATCGCACATCGCGAAAAACCTAAACTCATAATTGCCGGAGCCAGTGCATACGCCCGCGATTGGGATTATGCACGTTTCAGAGCTATTGCAGATAGTGTTGGTGCTATTTTAATGGCCGATATTTCTCATCCCGCCGGTCTAATCGCTACAAAATTGTTGAATGATCCGATGCCGCACTGTCATATTGTTACTACAACAACACATAAAACATTGCGTGGACCACGTGGAGGAATGATCATGATTGGTAAAGATTTTGAAAATCCTTGGGGACATAAAACACCGAAAGGAGAAACTAAAATGATGAGTACGTTAATGGATAGCGCGGTTTTTCCGGGAACGCAAGGTGGTCCTTTGGAACATGTTATTGCATCAAAAGCAATTGCATTTGGTGAAGATCTTACCCCTGATTACAAAAATTATTGTCAGCAGGTAATTGCAAATGCGCAGGCAATGGCAAATGCATTTGTTGGTCGCGGATATAAAATTATTTCCGGCGGAACAGATAATCATTTAATGTTGATTGACCTTCGCAGTAAAAATATTTCAGGCAAAAAAGCAGAAGCAGTGTTAGGAGAAGCAAATATAACCGTGAATAAAAACATGGTTCCATTTGATGATAAATCGCCATTTGTTACCTCGGGAATCAGAATAGGAACACCGGCTGTAACTACACGCGGAATGAAAGAAAAAGATATGGAACAATTTGTTGACTGGATAGATCAGATAATTATGAATGCCGATGATATGGATTTGAAATTGCGTATTAAAAAAGAGATCAATACTTTTGCGTCTGCATTTTCTTTATTCGCTTATTAATTTATTAAAAAATAAAATTTGAAAATATTTATTATGAAAAATATTAAAAACTTTGTAACCGGAGTGTTGTTTCTTCTATCCGCACTTACTTTAAATGCACAAACAGGTTGTATTTCCGGCAATTGTCAAAAAGGTACCGGAACTTATAAATGGGAGGATGGAAGTTCTTATACAGGGAAATATAAAAATGGACTTCGCAATGGAAAAGGTGTTTACATTTTTGCAAGTGGTGAAACCTACACAGGCAAATTTAAAAATGATTTTTACGAAGGAAAGGGTACTTTAATATATGCAGATAAGGCATCTTATGTTGGAGAGTTTGTTTTAGGGAAATTAGATGGCAAAGGTGTTTATACAGACAGTAACGGTGATACTTATACCGGAACTTTTGCCAACAATAACAAAGAAGGCAAAGGTGTTTATTTGTTTGCAAACGGAAATAAATTCACCGGCGAATTTAAAAATGATAAATACAATGGCACGGGAGTATTGATATATAATACCGGAGAAAAATATACAGGTGATTTTGTGGATAATAGTTTCCATGGATCAGGAGTTTACACCATGCCTTCAGGCGATAATTATACCGGTGATTTTAAAAACGGAATGTATGAAGGAAGAGGAGTTTATATTTATAATACCGGTGATAAATATGTTGGAGATTATATCGCAAATACCATGAATGGCAAAGGAGTATTTACATTTGCAAACGGCACTACCTATACCGGCGATTTTAAAAATGGTGCTTATAATGGTTACGGAATAATGATCACCGCAGCGGGCGATAAATACGAAGGCGAATACAAAGACAATAAAAGAGAAGGCCAGGGAACGTATTATTTTAGCAATGGAACAATTCAGAAGGGTA
>JAYSYX010000237.1:0-9946 GCA_043727235.1 Bacteroidota bacterium | reverse complement strand
GTGTTCTCCACCCAAAAAGAGTGTCCCCACAGTGTTACCCGAAGGGAACTCTGTGGATTCGGAGCTGAAAGTTTATGGATTAGTTCTGTGTTCTGAGTTGTTGGTTTGAAGTTTGGAAAACAAAAATGATCGGATCTTTATACTTATACAATTACTAATTTTCTGATTACTACAACATTACTTTGTAATTCAACAAATGTAAAATAAATACCTTCCGCCAAATGCTGAATATTATAGGAGAAATTATTTCCTATTAAAGTGATTGGACAGCCATTGATATTTTTGATGGTTACATTTTTGACAGGATCGGAATCCAATCCGGATTTTATGTTTACCGTTTCATTTGCAGGATTTGGATAAATAAGAATATTATTATTCTGAACAATGGTTGAAATTGCATCGGTTTCATCAACAATTACATTAAAACCCATCTCGCAATTCGAAAATTCATTATTCGAATTGTCATTTATTATAATTCCGCTAAATTCTGAAGGACCGGTAAAATCAAAATCACTGAAGTTATATAACAACTGCACTTCGGAAGGACCAGAAATTCCAAAATATCCATAGTTAGGATTTTCAAATATTATACTTTCATCATCAAGGCAAATGATGAAATTAGGTGCGTATAAATTTGCGTGGTTGGTTTGGATACGAAAAATTAGTTTGTCGCCGTAAACTTCATCATCAATAAACTGCACAGAAGTTATTGAAACGGAATCACAGATATTGAATGTGGAATCGCAAAATGTTTGAGCATTTGAAAAATTACATATCAATAAAACGCTGAGGCAAGCAGCAACTATCTTCATTTATTTGTTTTAAGTAAAGATAGTTGCGAACCCTTGGATCGTATGTTAAAATTTTATAAAATGTTGTTAAACTAGCAAGTATTAACACAAGTAATCAGAAAACGAATTACAAGTTTTACATGTCAAATATCTCACCCCAGATACTTTTCTTCTTTTTGTATTGCGGATAACCTTGCTGGTTTTTGTCGTAGTATTTACGATCATCGTCATCATCGTGTTTTTTATGATCGGATTTTCCGTGAGAATAGGTTTCACCCGTGCGTTCAAATATTTTATCCAACTCGCCACGGTCGAGCCAAATACCGCGACATTCGGGACAATAATCAATTTCCACACCTTGACGGTCGGCTATTACAAGGTCTTTATCTTTACAAACCGGACATTTCATAGTTATCTTTTTTGCAAAAATAACACCAATGACCCAAAAATGTTCAAATTATAGTTTAGGGTGCAAATTATTCAACAATAAGGAGCTCCTTCATTAAAATTTCCTTCCCCCCAAACTCGATCGAAAATCTCCAAACTCCGGCAATTAATTCATCCTGCGCTTCAAAAATATAACTATGACGACCGGTTGAAAAATCGTGAGGTAAATAATTCATAGTGTATTGAATATCCTGCACCTTACCCTTTGTATCCGTTATCCTGATCTTCATTGTAAGAGGTATCGATTTATTGTCAGGGGTTGCAATGATCTTAAAATGGAAGCCGAAAGAGTTGCCGATCACCATTGGGATGCTATCTGTTTGTTTAATAAGTTTATCGGGGTTGGTAGACTCAAATAAACCAAAATCAACCATGGTAGCTGATTTAATTTCCTGTGCATTGGAAAAAGTGGCAAGAAACAGGAGAAATGACAAAATTACGGTTGCTTTCATTGTTTTTTTATAATAAAGATAACAAATGATCAACAATAAAATCGGATTTAATTATATCTATTTTTGTGATCTTTCATGAGTCTATTTATCATTTCTCACGGTGCTCAATCAGTTAGCTTAATAGCAGGTTTGTTTATTATTACTGCGCAATTTATATTGTGGAGAGATGTATATAAACGAAAGATAAGTCCCGGAATTCTCTCCTGGTTTGGATGGTTCCTATTGATGGGGGTGAGTTTATTCGCACAAATATTAGTTGACGGATGGAAATGGAACTTAACCGGATTAACAATGTCGGCAATAGGATGTTTTGTGATATTCGCAACTGCCCTTATCATGAAAAACTATCTGCTTAAAAGGTCGGATTGGATATTTTTATTTTTAGGATTGATCTGTTTAATAATCTATTTAATTTCAAAGGATGCCTGGATAACTACAGGATTTGCTATTCTGGCCGATTTTGTAGTGGGTATACCAACCTTGTTGCACGCATACAGAAATCCGAGCTCTCAAAGATCAAAAGCATGGATGCTTGCCTTTATTTCATGGTCGTTTACATTGATCTTGTGTATTGGTCAGCCTTTGCTTTATGCCTTATTCCCTGTGTATTTATTTTTATATAATATTGCTATGTTAGTTCTTACGAATAGAAAAATAAAACCGGTTTAATGAAATAAATTTTAACTCTTAATACTATCTCACCAAAGTAAAATTCCCCTGCATTAATTCTTCACCATTATCTGAATTATACTTTAGATAATATATATAACTCCCCATAGGCTGAAGAATATTATTAAAGGTGCCATCCCAAATAAAATTGGCAGCATTTCCATCATATACCATTTCACCCCAGCGATTGTATATCTGAAATAAAATAATTTTGGAAGGATCGGAAATTATTACAAATAATCCGTCATTTATTCCATCACCATTAGGACTAAATGCATTGGGAACAGCAACATCATCGCATAAAGTTACCCTCAAGGAATCGGAAGGATCGCTGCATAATAAAGAGGAGCTAACCCAATAGAGACCAGCCTCTGAAACGATTATTGATGAGGTAGTTTCACCGGTGTTCCACAAATAATTCGGTAAAATAACATCAACACTAATAACTACTTCATTTATACCTGCAACAGGACATAAAATAAGATCTTCACCCAGATCAATTTCCGCATTCAGATTCGGATCTTCTGTAATTGTAATTTCATCCGTAAATATTTCACAATCACTTTCAACGGTAATTGAATAAGTTCCCGCATCAGTAACTGTTATACTATTTGTAGTTTCTCCGGTGCTCCATTCATAGGAATTAAATCCAACCGGAGTATGTAAATTTATTTCCCAGCTACCTTCACAAACAAGTGTATCATTTCCAAGTTCAGGAAATAATCCAATTGGTGCAATTATTTGCACTTCAATAGAATCAATAAATGTTGCACAATCAGCAAACCCGGTTACATAATATATTCCACCTTCATCAATGGAAATAGTAGAAGTTGTTTCACCGGTATTCCATAAATAATAATCATAACTTGGAGAGGCTTCCAAAGTATAGGGAAGTGCATTAAAACAAATCTCAATAAAATCATCAGAAGTATAAACGGAATCTTCCACAAATAATATTTCTGCAGTATCGGAAATAACGCCACAACTTGTTACAAGATCCACCCAATAACTTCCGCTTTCGAAAACGGTAATACTTTCTGTAGTTTCTCCCGTACTCCAGAGATAACTCTCTGCGCATGATGGAGCTATTAATTCGAAAGGACTACATACAACAGTATCGGGCATTGCATATGCCAACATGGAATCTACGGGAGTAACAATTACATCATCAATAAATAAATACACTACTGAACTCGCATCAACTGTACCTCCTGTATATGCAACCACATCAATTCCATCAAAATAATGATAATTGCCAATACAAACCCATTCCTCCCCTCCTTCTGCCTCGAAATATCCACAAATTTTTGTCCAATCAGCGGGCGGATCTATATAATTACCTGTTCCATTATTATCAATTTGTGGGGTAACAGGCAGCACATCATAAGTTCCCGCATCACCAACCTTATCGTCAGAAAAATAAGCACCAATTGCATCAGTAGTAGCATGTGTAATTCCAAAAAAATCGGATTGAGTTGCCGGAGCACTCCAAAATTCAACATAATAACATTCACCTGCAATTAAAGGCTCCGTGAGTTGAGCCTGTGTATATTCATAATAAGAACTGCCCGTATTTATCCAGAATCCGCCATAAGCTACACCGGTATGGGCGGGTTGATCGAGACTGAATAAATTGTCCGGCACATTCACCCATGAACCCGCGCCGGCACAGGAATTAAAATAATCGGATGTGCCCCCGGTTCCTGCAAACCAATCGGCCACATAGGCATCATCGAACCAGGTAAAACCCGAAATTCCATCCGGACATTCATTAATATCTTCAAAACTATAATTTGGAACAAGATTGAACTGTGCTGATAAAATTATAGTATGAGTTACTGTAATTAAAAGGAGGAGAATTCTTTTCATGTTATAAATATTAAACTTCAAATTTAATAAACCCAATATAAAGTTAGCAGATTTAAGATAGATCATTAATACAAAAATTGCCATTTATCGGTTAATAAAATTAGTTTGTTTTGAAAAAGAAAGTCTATTTTTATCAAAATTATCCGGTATTGAAAAATGATCAATTTGTTTTAAGATCATGGCATATTTATATTGCTTTGATACTTGGAACCATAGTTAGAGCAGTATATGGAGTGTTTGCGGAAAATTGGATGGATGCCCCTGACCAGCTCGCATGGGATCTCAGTATAAAAGAAGCGGCACTTACCGGAACAATTAATTACAGATCGCTGATGCATTATCCGCACGAAGGTGGAAGTTTGTTTATTTCACTTATTGCAATTTGTTTGCGACCATTTGAACATATAATGCCTCCGCTTTCATTGGCTGCATTGTTAATTGAAACCATTGGAAGATTTATCCAGATAAAGTTCTCACAGCGATTATTCGGATCGAAGGTGGCAGCCTGGTTTTCGGTGTGGACCGTTTTATCCATTCCACTTTTATTACCCTGGGCAACATTAAATTTCGGATTACATGCGCTGTTTTCTTTTTTACCTTTTGTTTTTTTATATTATTTAACACAAGACCAATCGAAATATCCAAAATTTCTGTTGTGCGGAATAATAACAGGATTATCAATTTCGCTTTCCTATAACAGTGTAATTTTCATTCCTGCATTTATTATTTACACGCTTTTTACACTTTCAGATCTTAAAAAATCAATCATTTACACAGGGAAATATTTATTTTTCACTTTCATTACTCTCCTGCCTCATTTAACAGCAAGATTCTTTCTCGACAGTGGATTTAATCTTCAGGACGATCCGGTGTTTTCTATTCGCGGCGCAGAAGGGGCCATAGGTGGAGAACAGTTCACAAATTTCATCGTATCCTGGCACCGTGTTTTACCCGCCTCCTTTTTATTATCATCTATTTCATTTATCTCAACGTTTCTGCAGCGAGATATGGTGTTTATTTTTTTTATGATAACAGTAATATTGATAATTGTAAGGCATCGAAGCAATATCGTTGCTATTTATGGCGCCTTATTACTCGTTCTTTTCTATATATTATTTTATGCATTTAGTCCTTTTTATGCGGACGAAATAAAAGAAAAAAGTTTCGTTTATTATCGACACCTTACATATATTGCTCCCATAATTGTTTTGATCATGATATATGCATTCGGGCGATTTAAAAAAATTAATCTCTATTTAATGATACCATGGTTACTAATTTGCGGAACAGGCAGCATAATGTTAATAAATCAAATATTTATGCGATCGAATTATAATTTTGATGCCGCCGGTTGTGTGCTTGCACAAAAATATGGGGATGATGTAGAAAAATTAATATCAATTTATTCTGTTGCTCCCGGGAATGAAAAGAATGAAATTATGGTGGGTTATGGGTGGGGATTGACATCCGCTATTTTAGATAAAAAGACCACAGAGGATACGCTCGCTGTTCAAAAATTGGTTGATCTGTTACAACAATTTCCTGACGAACATAAAGAAAATTTATTTAAAGGTGTTCAAAAAGCTTTTGCACCCGATATAACGCCGATGTTGAATCAGGAGTTGTTAAATGAAATTGAAATAAGATCGAAACAGAGGAAAATGTACCAATGAACAGCCGGGATAATGTACCAATGTACCGATGAACAGCCGGAATAATGTACCAATGAACAGCCGAAAAAAATGTACCAATGTACCAATGAACAGCCGCATTAATGTATTAATGAACAGTCGGAAAAATGGGCAATGCCTGTCCGGGTTTTGATGGATAGCAATGGAGAGTCATGGATAATTGATATATAACGAATTGTTATATGCTTTGTGTCCTTTTTCTTGTGTCCTTTTCTTGTGGCTTTTCCTTGTATCATCCATTTATAAATAAATATTAAGTATATTTGAAATCGGTGAAAATTCGAATCATATTAATTACGCTGATTTTAACAACTTTCTATGTTGCTTCTTATGGGCAAAATTTAATTCCAAATCCCGGTTTTGAAGAATCTGATAATTGTCCTCTGTATATTTCCTCCATTTGGGCTAGTAGCGATCCATATGTTACAAATTGGTACAAACCAACATATGCAACCCCGGATTATTATCACTCCTGTGTAGAATGGCCATTCTCAGATCGTATAGATGTTCCTGTAAATCAAATGTCAGCAAATCAACCTGCACACAGTGGTTCGGCATATACAGGGTTATATATTTCTTCAAATAATACAAATTATCGTGAATACATTCAAGCCTCCTTAACTGATTCACTCGAAGCAGGAGAATATTATTATTTTGAATGCTGGCTAGCACCCGCAACCCGCGATACAGAAGAAGAGGAACCAAAGGTGTTAACATCTGATGATATTGGTGTAAATTTTTACCAATATAAAGTAACCGAAGATTTAGAGGTGGATACAATTGATTTATTAGCCAGCGTAGACAACATCGTCGGAAATAATATATTAAATGCCGGTATATGGACTTTGATGCACGGATTCTATATTGCTACCGGAGGTGAAAAATGGATAACCGTAGGAAATTTTAAGTCTGAATTAAATACAAGTAAGATGGAAATCCCCGGCTATGGATTTGGTGCTGACGGTGAAGAGATGATATATTTTTTTGTGGATGATCTCAAGTTAATTCATTTTCCGGAAAAATATTTACCGGATACAACACTGTGCGTCGGAGAAATATTAGAATGGAATATTAATTTAGGAGAAGGAGATTATTTATGGAATTCAGGTGATACAACCCGCACAATTAGCATAAGTGAATCCGGAATTTATTGGTTGCAATATATAGACGGAACCGATACTCTGATTGACAGCAGTGTGGTGATCTTTTTAGAAGAAACCCTTTATACTTCATCAACCGACCTTACGATATGTTTTAATGAATTACCCTATATACTACAGGCAAATGAAGAGCACGACGATTTTATTTGGAATAATGGTGTTTATGCAGACTGGATAAATATTACCGAAGAAGGAACCTACTGGGTAAAAAGCCATTATAATTGTAATTTACACATAGATACTTTTAACATAACAATAATTCCTGATTTGCCTAAATACGATGATTTTATTATAAATGATACTTTAATGTGTTCAGAGAACTGGGTTTATTACATTGAAGGCCCTGATGGATTTTCTGAATTTTATTGGAGTAATGGCGATACTACACAACATACAATATTTACGGAACCAGGACTAAAATCAGTAACCTACTCATTACCTTGTTATTGGTTTATTGAATATTTTACAATTTCAGAAGACCTTTCTGCACCCATTTTAATAGATCTGGGGCCCGATTCGGATAAATGTGACTGGACATCAAACTCCATAACAATTGATGCCGGCATATTACCCAATTATTTGTGGAGCAGCGGAGAAACGACTAGATACCTGACTATTTCCGACACAGGAACATATTCGGTTAGCACTACTACATCCTGTGGAACTTGGAGCGATACTATTCACATCAGCGATTGCAATTTATTATCTGGTGAATTAATTTTTTATCCTGTCCCCTCCTTTGGAGTTGTGCATTTAAAAACGAAAGATGAGTTAGCTATTGAAAATATTGTTATGGAAATTTATTCCCTTCAAGGATTAATAGACAGATTCTATTTTTCACTTTATGGAATAAAAACTTTCGACTTTACCTATTATATGAAAGCGGCATATCGTATAAAAATTATGGCAAATGGAGATGTTTATTGGTTTGATATGGTATTGTTGTGAATTATAAATATAATAATATACCCAATAGTCCTCAGATGCACGAGTCCCTTGCGATTCACAACTTACCAATTTTACTCTGTGGCAAATGCTTGAAAAAACATGCTCAATTTAAACATTTTACACAGGATTTTTATTGAAATAACCAAAAAACAGGACAGCTTCCAAATAAGCTATAACTGTTGAATGCAATGCATTACTGCCTGAAAACTAGTGACTTATGAACTAAGCCTTCACTTTCAATAACGTTGGTTTACAAATTATTAACATCAATTGGTATTTCAAAATTTACTGATAGCTGAAAAGAACCGTATTTTAGGGTCTTCAAACAAAACAGCACAAATGGTTAAACCGGAACTTAATAAAAAACTAATTGCCTATTCTCTTTTTGCAAATGCTTCCTTAATAGCAGGAAATGTTGTTAACGGGCAGGTTGTTTATGTTGATATTAACCCGGATGTTGTGTTAGATGTTGCCGGAGAAGAATATTTTCTTGATATTGATGCTGATGGTGAAGTTGATTTTAAGTTTATAAATACCTCGTTTTTAATCCCTTCAGCACCTACTTTTACTTACACGTCCAATATGAGTTTTATTCGTCAGGATCTTGTTGCGGGTCCGGAGATATCCCAAAATGCTATTGCTGGATTATCAGATTATGTTGATGCTGCTTCAGGAGGATTTACACGATATTATCCGTATCGCATGAATAAAAATAATATTATAGACAGCAGCTTAAGCTGGCAGAATCCGGAATCGCAGGTATTAGTAGTAAAGGAAGTTGTAAACAATGATGAACATCCCGTTAATTCAGGCGGTTATTGGGTAGGTGATGCCATTGATAAATATTTAGGCATCCGTTTTAAGGATGAGGATAATGAAAAACATTACGGTTGGGTTCGATGCGATGTATTAAATGATGGCCGCACACTTGTGATTAAAGACTATGCAATTGAATTAGAAGCAAATCAAGCGATACGTGCGGGATCACAATTGTCCATCAATGATAATATAATGGAGGCAAATGTTTTTTACGATCAGAATATGATCCACATAATCTTTACTGCCAGACCGGAAGAATATATTCAATTCAGGTTATTCGATCTTTCGGGAAAACAAATTTTTCAGACAACAATTATTGACCAGGATGTGAAACTCGATGCTGATCTGATGCCTGGTATTTATGCAGTAAAAATGACCTCTTCCACAATTGACCATGGCAGTACGCTTTTTATAAAATAAGTTTTATTAGGATATGCCTTTAATTGGTTTATAAAATATATTTTTAATAAAATATTTTTGTAATAATTTAAGTGATTTTTTATTTTCTTTAATCCGAAATATGTGCAACTATGAAAAAAACTTGTTTTTCTATAATTGTAATTTTCCTCCTGTTTATTCCTAAAATTAATGGCCAATCCATTTCTGTTGCTCATCAGGATAGTTTAATAAAGATATATACTGATCTCGGCATGCAACTGGAAAAAAGTTTTCTTCCCAATTTCGAAATAGCACATCCAAATAAATTATATTGGGATACTAACTGCTATCCCGGAAAAAAAATTGCTGTGGTAACCTTACTTGCCATAAAACCCGATGACTGGTATTTCAAAGTGAGTTATGGAGACCAGCTTGCGCCGAAAACCCATGTGCTGGGTGAAATTGTGTTCAATGGTACTACATACTATACCAATTATATTTTGACAGCATTTCAATCATCTTTTAATGATTATTCGCAGTATTGTCTGAATATAGTAGCTTATGATAAAAACAATATCGACCTACCGGTTTATACCTATATTTTTAGTATTCCTATTTAGTTTTTATTCCAGGTAGTTATAGAACGCTGCGAATACATGCAAAAAATTGGGTAAAAATTTTACCCAATTAATAATATTTAATAGAAATTCATTTATACCTTA
>JAYSYX010000236.1:0-1551 GCA_043727235.1 Bacteroidota bacterium | reverse complement strand
TGGTAAATTAATTCCATCCTCTTCATCATCTTCCACTATAAACAAACCACCTAAACCAATATTTACCTGCTTTCCGGCAGCTTTACCGTAATGTGGGTGATACCAATATAAACCTGCGCGATTGTTTACAGTAAAATTGTAGTTTCTTGAGCCACCGTTTGTAATTCCATCATCAATACCATCATCCTCACCGGCATTTAACAATAATCCATGAAAATGGACATTGGTAGTTTCATTTATATGATTTGCAACATCAATATTAACAGATTCACCTTTTCTTATTTTGAGTGTTGGACCCCAAATTCCATTGGTATATCCGAAACAGAAGGTAGGATTAACAGTCCCTATCAATATTTCAGAATTTTTAACTGCATCCAGTGAAGCTCCTATAGCACTTGTAGGGTTCAACGATGCTATTGGATTAACAAAGGGAGGTTCAGGAACTGTAAGGCCGCCAACATTACCAAAAATAACACCAGGGTCCAATTCACCAGGATCGCAACTAGCTAAAAAAGCCGAGGGAGTAATTGCCACAGCTGTAGTTCCTAAAAGTGCGTTTCTTAAAAATGATCTTCTTTTCATTGTTGAATAGGTTTAATTTTTAAACGTTAATTAATCGTGTGCACAGTAGTTCCCACTCGGGAAACTCCGAAAACAATAAATAAATTCAAATAATTAGGCAATTTGGTCAGCTGGTTCACTAAGACGGGGCTAAGATAATAGTTTTATTGAAAGATAAAAGTTTTACCCTGTGGAAATTCATTTTTTTTTTATTCTTTCCACTCCCAACTTGGTATTAATCCTCGCAATCCCATATCCACCACTGCTTCATTATTGGCAGGTTCAATTGCATCGAGGTCCCATTTCGTATTGAGGTTAAAATCTATCCATTCAAAACTATTATTTACCGAAAACGATAAATAAATATATAATTCAGAAGTTTCAGATCCATCAATAATTAGGGGCTCGGCAAATGCACCTGTTATAACACAAGACCCTTCCGGTACCGGAGAAGTTGCATCGAGCGGATTTACAACTGTGGTTGCGCCCGCAGGTGATTGACCTGTATATATCGCATTATAAGGTGAAAGTTCATCTGTAAAAAGACTTTCGAAAGCCCAGAAACCCTGCAATTTATTTGAATTTATTGTTGTTGTAAGGTTCTTAACGGTTAGATCCCCGATAAAGGTATTAAACCCAAGAAATGATGCAGCAGTGCCGGTTTGATCTGTAAGGTCGCCAAAGAATGGAACATCATTTATATTATATTGAATATCGTAGTTCTGATAAGCAACAGAAACCCTGACATATTTATATGAACCGGGCGTCAACCTTTCCAGATTGATTTTTACAAAATCTACTCCAGCTCCGCTCACCTGCGACTCATCAAAATCAATTGCCTCATCACCGCCTTCTGAAGTTTGAGGTGCAGTGTATAATACTGCTCCATCTTTAAAGGGTACAAACTCATTCTCACTTAATTCTATATAATGAACACTCATTAAATTCATGACCGGAGTTTGTGCTGCATTTCCGGCGGGAATCACTGAG
>JAYSYX010000235.1:0-3769 GCA_043727235.1 Bacteroidota bacterium | reverse complement strand
AACCGGAAAATAAATAACTTTACATCATCAAATCCATACCTAAAAGGGGTGGCTCACTTTGCTCCGAAATAGGTGGTGCACATTCACCGAAATAATCATATGAATGTTTTACTGAATTATGTTTGGAGAATTTAGAACCAGAATTTGCATCATTTCAAATTCCCGATATTTTTTATAAGGACTCTTTAATTCTTGACGAATATTCTAAGAATGAACCTAAGGGTAATTTAGGCGGTGGCGGACTAAGTTATTGCATTGATTTTTATATTCAAGATTCAATTTGTTCTAATATTATTGGATATTCAAATGCGTTAGATGGTTTTGCATCATTTGGCAATGAAAGCTTTTCTCGAATGTTTTACCTAAGTGCCATCACTATAACAACCTTAGGGTTTGGTGATATTGTGCCTCTAACTAATAGATCAAGACTAATTGTATCTATAGAGGCCATTTGGGGAATTATATTAGTAGGTTTGTTTTTAAATTCTTTAGCAGAAAAAATATCCTCAAAGAAATAATATTTGAAATATAAAAATAGTAAATCTATTATTGAAATGTATAAGCCCTAAATCCTTTTGATTTCATTCCATTATTCATTAACTTGAAATAAATCCCAAATTTCGGCAAACTAATAAAGTCATTTCTGTCAAACACTGGCTCAAATTCTCTTTCTAAATGTTCCGCATCCTTTGCTCCAACTCTGAAATAAAACAACGTGCCAACATTTCCGAAAATTGCAGACCGAATATCTCCTTGTAATTGTTCCATATATTGGTGCGCGAGAAAAAGCGACATACATATTTTCTCCCCTTTGCTAAATTATCGGTAAATGAGAGTGATAAAAATGAATGTGTGCTTCATCAATGTAGAGCAACCAATTGGCGTTGAAAATGAAGAAAATATATAATTTTAAAGCCTATTTTTAACCTAATACTGACTGAAAAGTTATAGGTCTATTAAAGTATTTTAATCATTTGTTACTGAATTAGAATGATATCCATCATGGTAAAGGTAGTTTTTCCATTGGCCATTCTCGTTCCATACAAGCCAGAATCTGCAATTTTGGAAATGATTGTGGTCGTGTTTTCGTTTTTGCTCAAGTGATGTGGTTTGAAACTGAAAAGCAACCCAAAATGGTTTTAAATTATCTTCTTCAACTAATTTGCTTAAACTATCTTGGTCAATTAAAAGAAATTCCTGGAAATCATCCAAATAATTGCCTTTTTTATTAAAAACTGCTTTCAACTCAGACTTAGAGTTAAAGAAAAATTTTTCATTAGCATTTATGATCCCTAAATTTTCTCGTAAGTACTTTGAAGGAATTTTAAAATGTTCCTCACCTTCTTCTAAGGTATTTTGAATGACCTCAGTATATGTTTTTAATATTGTAAATTTTGTATCTTCATTGATTTCTATTTCAATGTTTGAATAACTTTCCTCCATCCAGCTCATCCACACCACATCCTTTACCGTATTATATGTTTCACTTTTAGGTGAGGATTTAAAGCTGTTTAAATCATTAAAATACCACGATTTAAGATGTGAGGTATTTTTTTTGAAATAAGTTAAAAATTCGGAGAATGTATCATTGGGAATAAGGCAGCATACTATTTCCAGCTTTGTACTGCCTATTTTATTGGGTTCAGAAAAAGAAGTATCAATGTATAATGATGTCCATCTATTTGGAGATATAATTTCTTCATTTACTTTTGGTTGTTCAATATTAATCCAAGCACCAAAATCAGGAATATCCTTTCTATTGACCCAGTTTTTTATATCCTCACTTATTGTAACCTTGCTGTATTGGAGTATAGGAGAAATGTCTTCTGGTAACCAAAAATTCTCAATAACACTAGGTTCCTTTGAAGTTTCTTCGGACATTAACTCTTTAGCAGGATTATTGGAAGGTATTAATCTGTTATAATCTTTTAGTTTGTCTCCATTATTATCCTTAAATGGTAATAAGTCTGCGAGATACCCTTGTATTTCGCTTACTGCCAACCATGTATATTTTTCTTCAAAAGTTGCTAGTTTACTTTTGCTACCATGTGAGGCTTCTGTAAGACCAGATCCATCAGGCTTATTCCAACCGAGCCCTTTTATAAATGCAATACCAGCTGACATAGAAAATTGTAAAGCACTAAACTCCTTACCATAATAATCATAATATTTTTGAAGCAGTTCTTTACCTTCAAAGTGGATTTCACCATCTTCATAGAACAGAAAATCATCATACGATTTTTTAATAACATACCAAGCCAGGTCGTGATCAATTGGGAACCTTTCCGTTTCGCCTTCCTCTGAAAAATCTAATGGCATTAATTGGTTGTTACTACGATACGGCGGCCTTGAAGTTATTGCAGAATCTTCAGTTGCTTCCCCTAAGGAAAACGCTCTTTCAATAACAGCACGTGCACAATGCCTTACAACTGCATTTTTTATTTTAACAATTTTTTGTTCGGCAAAAATATTTTTGTTGACCCAATCAGCAAGACTTGAAATGTCTGAATTTGTTCTATTTGTTAAACTCGCAATTCCTAACATAACACTAGACAAATCTTCTTGCACTTGCGGGTCATGGCAGTGAAATATCAAATCTAATATTTTAATAAATCCTTCAACATTGCTACTGGCCCATTTGGTTAGCTGACTCCTACAATATTCTCTATAGGTATTGTTTACTGAAGTTAGGCTCCACGCAAAAACGAGTGGTAACTCTGAATAATCATGAGAACTTGAAAGAACATACTCTGAAAGTATTTGTCCAATATTGACAATTTTGTCCGGATTGTTGAATTTATCGGGTCCTGACCAACACAGATCCCTTTCAAAAGTACTTGGAAAATTTATAAGCAATTTATGAATAAATTCCAATCCAAGGTTTAACTCTTTTCTATAAAGGTTTGGAAGAACAAAATATTTAAAAATTGAATTTCTGATACTGGTTGATTGAAAAAATATTGATTTGAGTTCAGGCAAATACTTTTTTATATTTTCTTCTGTGGATTTACCCAAAGCCTCAAATTGAAGCTGCATTAAATCATCTTCACCCACGTCATTAACCCAATATCCGTCTCTTCCTACCAATATATCATGGTCATTAAACAAAAATATCGCTGTTAAACGAATAATATTCCAATCAGTATATTGCAAAATTTCAGGCAATTCTTTATTTTTATTTAAAGCCTCTTGAGTCGCTTTTATTGAGATAAAGTAGTCTATATAAGATTGGAAGGAAAAACTATATTCAAACTCACTTGGTGAAATACCGTCAAGTGGATTTTTTTCAAATCGTAGTAAAATTCCGTGGTCTGCAAAAGTATCTAATAATTTTGCAGCCAGATTTCTATCAACAAGACCATTCAATTCCTTAATGATATATTGACAAAGTTCCTCGTGATTAGTTGAGGATTTTAATCGTAAAGATTCAGCAACTTTAAAAAGTGTATTTTTAATTGCTTGATCAGCCTCTGACCATTCAGGTGAATACTTCTCAATAAATTCTTGTTCAATTCTATTAATTTTAGAATTTAGTAATGCTCCTAAACCTGAATTAACTGGTCTATCTAATTTTGATAAATCTTGGTTTTGATATTCTTCACAAAAAAGTTTAAGTGAAAGTGCATTTTCGAATGCATCTATCATCCATGGAGCATTATCAAATTTTATATTGAACTCTTTAAGGTATTTTGGAACTAACTCCCTTAATGGAACATCTCCATCAAATGGCAAATCAAATCTTCTATTTATGTCATCAAAAATAAGTTTA
>JAYSYX010000234.1:0-3769 GCA_043727235.1 Bacteroidota bacterium | reverse complement strand
ATTGAAATTACAGAATAATTATAAATATAATTAAATATTTAGCGGGCTGTTTCATTTTAGAAACAGCCCGTTTTTTTATTTAAAAAAAATAGTTTATAAATTTTAGTTCGAGTGATGAAATAACAATTGTAGCATTAAAAATATGTGCTCCCTTTGTTATTTTGAAAGGGTAAAAAATATGAAAATTTAGTAATTTTCATATTAACTAAAAAAGATTAAAAATTCTTTTATCAATGATTCTGGTTAACTTACGAAAAAGAGTATAAATCATGCTTTTTAATGGAAAAAATATAGGTTTTAATATTTATTCTGGAAAAGTAAATTGTATATTAGAGCATTAATTTCACACTCAATAAATTAGAACTATGAAGAATTTACACTTTGCCAAACGAGCAATCCTCGCTTTGGCGTTTTTTGTTTTCACTGCATATTCAGCCTATGCACAGTATTGTACGCCCACGTACACTAGTGGTACAGGATTTGGAGATTATTGCAGTTACGTAGGTTTGGGAGCAATTGCAAATACAACCGGTGCTTCTCCGTCACCATATTATACCGATTACACAGGTATGAATGCTGATCTTACTGCAGGATCAACTTACACGGTTACGGTAGGTTCAGGAACCTACACATCAAACAACGATTTTGCTATTTGGATCGATTACAATCAGGATAACGATTTTTCTGATCCGGGTGAATTAGTTGGAACCGTTGTTGACCTCGGTGCATTAGTAACTGGATCAACTTCTTTTACAGTTCCATTAACGGCATCTGCAGGCCCAACAAGATTACGTGTTCGCGAAATTTGGGCAATGCCTACTGTGCCTGATGCTTGTGCCAATTATAGTTATGGTGAAACAGAAGATTATACTGCTACAATTGCCGGTGGTGGTCCTGGTCCAACAGTTGGAAATTATTATATTTATTCAAACGTTCCAGGTGGCGAACCTTGGTTCACAACAACAAACACAACTGCAATGACATCTGCGTTTGGAGCTGAAGGAACAGGCTGGACAAGATCTTTTTTTGAAACAGTTGATGTTGCTACAGCATTTGGACCAGACAATTGTTTTGTGTTCATAGATGGTAGTGATTCACATGCTATAGAATGCGAAACTTTCTTATCAGCGAATATGGCTGCTATCGAAGCTTGGGTTTCTGCAGGTGGAAAATTATTATTGAACTCTGCTCCTAATGAAGGAGATGGTATGAGTTTCGGATTTGGCGGAACCTCACTTGTTTATGATGGTGGTGCCGGATCAGTTCAGGCTTTTGATGCAGGACATCCAATTTTTAGCGGACCATTCACACCGGTTGGAACTGCATGGACCGGTTCTAACTTTAGCCATGCTCGAATTACTGGAACAGGTATCGCAACAGTTATTAATGAAACTGGTTCATCCGATGTTACATTAGGTGAAAAAATTTGGGGTTCCGGTATTGTTATGTTTGGCGGTATGACCACAAACAATTTCCACTCTCCGTCTACTGAAGCTGCAAATTTAAGGGCTAACATCCTTGTTTATTTAAGCTGTTTAGAAGGATTATGTCCTTCGCCCACAGATCTTATGGCTGATGCAATTACAGGCACATCCGCAGATCTTTCTTGGGATGCTTCTGATAACTCCGGTGGATATCACCTCTCAGTTTATACACTTGACGAAGTGCTTGTGTTGAAGAAAAAAGTATTAGGCGGATCTACCAGCTGGTCAGTTGGTGGTTTAACTCCGGGTACTGATTATGCATTCCACGTTCGTTCAATTTGTACTGTTCTTGGAACAAAATCTCCAATTTCTTACAATTATTATTTCTCAACTCCTGCTCGTTTAGGTGATGAAATTACAAACGTAAGTTTATATCCAAATCCAAGTAACGGACAATTTACTTTATCATTAAATGGTTATGAAAACAATGCAGTTGAATTAAATATTTATAATTCAACCGGACAAGTTGTTTATTCATCCTCTATTGATGTTACAACTGCTGATCATACTGAAATGATAAACCTTGGAACTGTTGCTCCTGGAATGTATCAGATAAGTTTATCAGGTAATTCAAATACTACAAATTATTCAATTGTAATTACGGAATAATTAGTATTTTAATTTAATTTTTAAGGCAGCTTCCTTTTGGAGGCAGCCTTTTTTTGCTTAATATTAAAATAGAATTCGTTTATTTTTGAAAATTTGTCAAGTATTTACTATATATTATTTTATTGAATTGAATCAAATCGTTTTCTGTTTTAACTAATATATTATACAAATATTTATTTGGTTCCTATAAGCTATAATTGCAGACTTGACGCCTAAATAACTAATTATAACAGGTATCCCCGAAAGATTTATTTAAATAATAAATTGAAATGGGAAAAAAAAGCTGCTTCTGAAAGGAGGCAGCTTTTTTTATGGAACATCTATAAATTTATGAATCTGCAATGAAATTTCCCATGCAGGATTTTGTTTTACATATTCAATTATCAAAGGCAGTACTTCTTCGCGTTTGCTCCACTCAGGTTGCAGATATAATTTACATTCTTTTCCTACTATTTTTCGGTTTTCTTCGGCCCAATTAAAATCACTTTTATTAAAAACAACTACTTTTAATTCATTTGCTTTAATTGCAACTTCAGGCAAAGGCGCTTTAAATTTTTTGGGTGAAAAACATATCCAATCCAATTCGCCCGATAAAGAATAGGCGCCGGAAGTTTCTATGTTGATCTGATATTTATTTTCGTGAAGAGCTGATGTTAATTCACTTAGATCATACATCAATGGTTCACCTCCGGTTATCACAATAATTTCAGCAGGATATTTTTTAATATCTTCCAATATAGATGAGATACTTTTTAACGGATGTTTTTGGGCATCCCAGCTATGCTTTACATCACACCATACGCAACCTACATCACATCCTCCCAAACGAATAAAATATGCTGCCCTTCCCTGGTAAAATCCTTCACCCTGAATTGTGTAAAATTGTTCCATTACAGGAAGATGTGCCATTTTGAAATTTATTATTCGGGTAATTTATTAATTTAAGTTTTAGTTTGATTTTTGTATGCTTTCATGGTATTCATTAATAGAGAAATTACTGTCATCAAACCAACGCCACCGGGTACTGGAGAAATGGCAAAACATTTTGGCGCAACTTCATCGTATTTCACATCACCTTTAATTAAATATCCTTTTTCATTATCATCATCCACTCTCGAAATGCCAACATCAATTATTACTGCACCTTCTTTTACCATATCAGCAGTTACAAATTCCGGTTTCCCAATCGCTGCAATCAAAATATCTGCTTGTAAACAAATCTTTTTCAGATCTTTTGATCGGCTGTGACATAAGGTAACCGTGCAATTACCTGGTTTGGAATTACGCGATAATAAAATGCTTAAGGGTGTACCAACTATATTGCTTCTGCCAATTATAACACAGTGTTTACCGGAAGTTTCGATGTTATATCTCTCCAATAAAGTAACTATTCCTGCCGGAGTGGCAGATACAAAAGCCGGAAGTCCCAACTGCATTCTTCCCAAATTAATAGGATGAAAACCATCAGCATCTTTATGAGGATCTATGGCTTCAATAATATTTGTCTCGTTGATGTGTAGCGGAAGTGGCAATTGAATAATAAATCCATTGATCTCATCATTCGTATTAAGTTCTTCTATAACTTTCAGAAGTTCTTTTTCACTTATTGTTTCCGGAAGATGAATAAATGTAGACAACATACCAACTGCAGCACACAAACGGATTTTACTTTTTAC
>JAYSYX010000233.1:0-9997 GCA_043727235.1 Bacteroidota bacterium | reverse complement strand
GAATGAACAGCCGGGCTTTGATTAATTATCAAATTATCAGATTACTAAATTAATAAATGATAGAACCGGACTTGGAACAATTATCAATTTACCAGATTACCATATTAATAAATGCTATAGTGAGCCTTTGATTAATTAGCAAATTAGCAAATGAAACAGCCGGCTATGGATTAATCCGCCGCGGCGGATCAAATTACGAGAATAATAAAATAACAAATGCAACTTCCGGCCGACGATCAATTAACAAATTACCCAATTACCCAATTAGCAAATAATTTCAAATGTTCTGTTAAATTTGCTAAAAAACAAGGTCATGGCAAAAATTATTTTATCAGCTATAGACACAGTTCCAACCAAAAAATTTGAAAAGGAACTCACTAAGGCCAAAACAGAAAAATACATTGATCAATTGCGTGAACTGCAAAATCTACTTTTTGCGCAGTCAAAATATAGTCTGCTCATTATATTACAAGGCATGGATGCAAGTGGTAAAGACGGCGTAATAAAGGAGGTGTTCTCAGGCACGAATCCGATGGGATGCAGGGTGATAGGATATAAAAAACCAAATGAGGTGGAAATGAGTCACGAATTTTTATGGCGTATTCATAATAATGTCCCAGCAAAAGGTATGATACATATTTTTAATCGCTCTCATTATGAGGATGTGGTGATTCAAAGAGTGCATAAATGGGTAGACTTGCCCACTATCAAACGCAGATACGAACATATCAATGCTTTTGAACAACTTATTCAGGAGAATGATACCATAATTCTCAAATTTTATCTTCACGTTTCACAAAAAGAGCAGATGGAAAGGTTGAAGGAAAGACTTTCCGATCCGAGAAAAATGTGGAAATACAATCCAAATGATCTGGAGGAAAGTAAACGTTGGGGCGAATATATGACTGCCTATCAGGATGCATTCAACGCCTGCGGCCCAAAAGTGCCCTGGACAATTGTACCCTCAGACAAAAATTGGTATAAGGAATATATTGTTGCTAAAACAATAGTTGATACCCTCACAAACCTCAAAATGGAATATCCGGAATTACCGGGAGTAAAGGGTAGCTGATTTTGTTGTTAATTGAGCAAAACCTTCGAAAATTGTATTCTCGATACATCCTCTTTTTTTAGGTGTTTAAACTAAAGCAGGATGTCGATGTCCATCCTCCCTTGGTTGCACTTTAAAAATAAAGCTGTTTTTACTTGCAAATAATTTAAAAGTAATGTAATCTTGTAATTGACAAGTTTATACACACTAGTTACAATTACTTTAGTCGGATAGATGACAGGCACTTTAAGGCATTTTTGTGTTTTTAATTTTATAATATTCACATTTGCAGTTAATACACTTTTAGCTCAAGTTGTGAGTGATTTTTCTGTGGATATAGATGGATGGAACACTTTTGGCGATTTTGGAGGTGCTGGGCCAGGTACTCCTATTTATCAATCTACAGGAGGGAATCCAGGCGGTTGCATTAAACAAACAGATGCAACAACAGGCGTTTGGTATTGGTACGGGCCGGCCAAATTTAGAGGTAACCTTTCAGCTTACTACAATTGCAATCTCAAATTTGATTTAAAACAAAACCAAATTGTATTTCCGGTAAGTGAATACGACGTTATGATTTTTAACAATGGTACGGATACCATGGTTTTTAATATCGCAGACCCTACCGTATTGAATACCTGGGTTTCATATGTTGTGCCTTTAAAAGTTGGGGTGGGTTGGAAGTACGGATCATCGATAGCCGGAGGGGCTCCGGGAATTACTGCAGCGCAACTTACAGCCATTTTAGCAGATGTAAAAAGAATCCGTATTCGCGCAGAATTCACTGGATTGGGATATGAAACTAATTATTTAGATAATGTTATTTTGATTTGTGAAGTAATACTTCCTGTTGAATTAAGCCTTTTTTCAGCTTCTGACGTAGGTCAACATACCGCTCAATTAAATTGGACAACTCAATCAGAACTAAATAATGCAGGTTTTCAAGTGGAAAAAAGTATTAATGGGTCCGATTTTGATTCTATAGGTTTTGTAGAAGGAAATGGTTCTTCTACAATTTCTCATGATTACGTTTTTTATGATGAAAATTTTGTTTACACGAGTTATTATCGACTTAAACAAATGGATTTTACCGGAAAGACAGGATACTCTAATATTGTTTCACTTGAAAATAAACATCCAAATCAAAGTGTAATTAACATCTATCCAAATCCAGCTTTTAATACTATTACTATTAATTCCTTAGGTAGCGATCCACTAATTTCGTTTGAAATTAAAGACCTGACAGGTAGAGTTTTGATTAAACAACAGGTAGAATCTAATGCCGGAATTTTCCAAACTAGTGTTCCAATCCAAAATTTGAATTCCGGGATCTATTTCATAACCTGCACTAAATTCAGTGGTACTGTGTCTTTTAAGTTTGAAAAGATCAAGTAGGAATAATAAATACCATATTTTTAAAACTGCTTAAACATTTATACCGTAAGTTTGTTAATTCGTTTAAAATAAGGGTGCAAAACACTTCAGACATACAAGCAAACGAAGATTTACTCGTTAATGGTTTACAGGCTAAGAACACAGCCGTATTGAAAACCGTTTATGAAAAATATTCTTCAGCACTATTTGGTGTAATCACACGTATTGTGAACGACGACCATTTGGCAGAGGACATTTTACAGGAAGCGTTCTTAAAGATTTGGAATAATGCAGAAAGTTATGAAGCCTCTAAAGGCAGACTTTTTACCTGGATGATGAATATATGCCGCAATGCAGCCATAGATAAAATGCGCAGCAAGGGATATAAGACAGGTAAAAAAACGACCAGCGACGAGACTGTTCTGTATGAAAATCCAACAAAAATTTACGACGATATTAAGCCCGATACTATCGGGATTAAGGATATTGTAAATAAGCTGAAACCGGAATGGAAAGAATTGGTAGATCTCATTTATTTTAAGGGATATACCCATCAGGAAGTTGCGGAAGAGTTAAATATGCCTCTTGGAACAGTTAAAACCAGGTTGCGTAGTGCAATTACATTGTTAAGACAAAAAATATAAATTAAAGTAAAATTGAATTTTAAAGAATACATAGAATCAGGATCATTGGAACTTTATGCTTCCGGCGCCCTCAACAAGGAGGAGCAAATGGAAGCAGAAGCAATGATAGCGCAGTATCCGGAGGTTAAAGCGGAACTCGAAGCCATAGAAAAGGCTCTTGAAGACTATGCATTCGCCCATGCTAAAAACACTCCGCCGGCAGTTTTGACCGCTATATTGACAATCGTTAAAGATGAAACGCCGGAAGTTGCCACTCCTAAGGTTATTAATATGAATCCGGCTCAGGCCAGTCAGAGTAATTGGATGAGATATCTGGCATATGCCGCATCTATTCTACTTTTTATCAGTATCGCTGCCAACGTATATTATTACAACAGTTTCAAACATGCCGAAGATCAATTGGCTGAATTACAAGAGGAAAATACATTTCTTACAGATAAAGTTGATGTGGTAAGAGCTGAATTTCAGGCTATGGAGATTGAAATGAATGTTATGAAAAACCCAGCAGCCATTGCTATCACCATGAAAGGTCAGGTAATTAGTCCTGCCTCTACATCAGTAGTTTTCTGGGATAAATCAACCGGAAATGTGTATTTGAGCGCAATCAATCTTCCTCTTCCCGAAACCGGAAAACAATATCAGCTATGGGCTTTAAAAGATGGTAAACCTATTGATGCCGGGGTATTTGATATTAACGGTAAACTACAGCGAATGAACAATATTGCTGGTGCCGATGCTTTTGCGGTGACTTTGGAACCTAAAGGCGGAAGTGTTGGACCTACAATGGAGCAGCTTTACCTTGTTGGCGGGGTTTAATCTACTATTTATTCTTCACTCAATTTCAGAATTCATCTGCTTTTATTCCGATAAAATTGTACTTAACGAAGGTGCATTTTCCAATTCGAATTCCTACCTTTGTGATGCATTAAAAACGCCTGAGTATAATTTTAAAAAGGGGAAAATGGATCAACAATTAGCGGACAACCAATTATTAGATTACACGGCGATATTTATTCAGTTTATAGTGGCTGCCGGTTTCGTGCTCACCACCATATTTGCCTCTCAAAGATTTGGTCCTAAACGCAATTCCGGTAAAAAACTGGAAAGTTTTGAATGCGGCATCGAAACCATTGGTAATGCGCGTTTGCCTTTTTCAGTAAAATATTTTTTAATTGCTATACTCTTCGTTTTATTTGACGTGGAAGTAATTTTCTTTTATCCCTGGGCCGTAAATTTTAGAGAATTGGGCCAATTGGGTTTCCTAAAAATGTTAGTATTCATAGCACCTCTGCTTTTGGGATATTTTTATATCATTAAAAAAGGTGCATTAAAATGGGATTAAACTTTGAGTTTATTTCCAAAAAAAAATTGATCGACCTGTAAATATTTAAATTTTGCTCACAAAAACAGAAGCTCCCGAAAGTTATACCGGTGAAGGATTTGCCCTCACAAGGCTGGAAAAAGTTGTAGGACTTGCCAGAGCAAATTCAATATGGCCTCTGCCTTTCGCTACCTCTTGTTGCGGGATTGAATTTATGGCAACTATGGCCTCTACTTATGACCTCGGAAGATTTGGAGCCGAACGTTTGAGTTTTTCTCCCAGACAAGCCGACCTTTTAATGGTTATGGGTACCATTGCTAAAAAAATGGGTCCTGTATTAAAACAGGTTTATATCCAAATGGCAGAACCAAAATGGGTAATTGCAGTTGGCGCCTGTGCATCAAGCGGCGGAATTTTCGACACTTATTCAGTTTTGCAGGGAATAGATAAAATTATTCCCGTAGATGTTTACGTTCCGGGCTGCCCTCCACCACCCGAAGCAATTTTGGACGGCATTTTAAAAATTCAGGAATTAATTAAACACGAAGGATTCAGAAGAAGAGAATCGGAGGAATATAAAATGTTGCTTAGTGGATATGGAATTGAATAGAATGAAGGAATGAGGGCCTCGACCTCATCAGGTTTTGGAAACCTGTGAGGTCTGAGGTACGGATATATAAAATGAAAGAATTAAGAATGAAAGAATGAACACCCTCGACCTACCAGGTTTTTTTTAACATGTGAGGTCTGAGGCACGGGAATAAAAAATGAAGGAATTAAGAATGAAAGAATGCACACCCTCGACCTACCAGGTTTTTTTTAACCTGTGAGGTCTGAGGACGGGAATAAAAAATGAAGGGATTAAAAATGAAGGAATGAGGGACTGAAATACAAGAATAAAAGTCCGACTGAAATTAATATTAAACAAGTAAAATTATAAATGGAAACTCAAGTTGATAACGGCACGGTTGAAAGTCTTTTGAGGGAACAATTTCCTGAAGAGATACGGAGTATTGAGGAGTCGTATGGGATGTTGGATATTGTATTGAAGAGAGAAAAAATAATTGAGATTCTTGCTTGGCTACGAGATAGTAATTTATTGCAGTTTAATTTTCTTACCAGTATGTGCGGAATGCATTTCCCTGACAATAAGGGGGAAGAATTAAGTATGGTGTACCACTTGCACAGTTTTACTAATAATATCAGAATACGGTTACATATTTTTTTTGGTGAAAAAGATGCAATTGTTCCTACAGCAACAAATTTATTTAAATGTGCAAATTGGATGGAGCGCGAAACATATGATTTTTATGGAATTCGTTTTACCGGTCATCCCGATTTGCGCAGAATATTAAATATGGATGATATGCAATATTTTCCAATGTTAAAACAATATCCTTTGGAAGATGGAACAAGAACTGATAAAGACGATAAATACTTTGGAAGATAAATAATCTGTAAGAAAATAATTTTAACCAGGAATAATTTACAAAAATTGGCAGAGAATAAAAACGTAAATACTGTAATTAACGGAGTAGTTCAAACGGATGAGGAATTAAAACAATTTAATTATCTCAACCTTGGTCCAACGCATCCCGCAACACATGGAATTTTCCAGAATGTATTAAAAATGGATGGCGAAATTATAGTAGATGCACAACCTACCATTGGTTATATTCACCGCGCATTTGAAAAATTAGCAGAACACCGACCTTATTATCAGGTAACTCCAATTACCGACAGATTAAATTATTGTTCCTCTCCCATAAATAATATAGGTTGGTATCTTACTGTAGAAAAATTATTAAAGGCAGAAATGCCAAAACGCGTTGATTATATGCGCGTTGTAATCATGGAGTTGGCGCGAATTGCCGATCATATCGTTTGTAATTCTGTTATTGCCGTTGATACAGGAGCGCTAACCGGGTTTCTATATGTGTTTCAGTGGAGAGAAAAGATATATGAAATTTATGAACAGATCTGCGGTGCACGACTAACTACAAATATTGGACGAATTGGCGGCTTCGAACGCGATTTTAACGACGATGTTAATAGAAGAATTAATGAATTTGTTGAGGAATTTCCAGCAGCTTTAAAAGAATTCGAAAAAATGGTAATGCGCAATCGCATTTTTATGGATCGAACAATTAATGTTGGAAGTATCACAGCAGAAAAAGCATTGGATTATGGTTTCACAGGTCCAAATTTAAGAGCAGCAGGGGTAGATTATGATGTTCGTGTTATGTCACCCTATTGCAGTTATAACGATTTTGATTTTGTAATTCCAATTGGAACTCAGGGCGATACTTACGATAGGTTTTGTGTTCGTCAGGAGGAAATGTGGCAGAGTTTAAGTATTATCAAACAAGCGATGCAAAAAATGCCGAAGGGAAATTATTTTGCCGATGTTCCTGAATTTTATTTGCCTCCTAAAGATGCGGTTTATAATACGATGGAAGGATTGATCTGGCATTTTAAAATAGTGATGGGAGAAGTAGATGTTCCTAAAGGACAAGTATATCAATGTGTGGAAGGAGGTAATGGAGAACTTGGATTTTATCTTGTGAGCGACGGTGGTCGTCAGCCTTATCGTTTGCATTTCCGCAGACCATGTTTTATTTATTATCAGGCATATACTGAAATGATAAAAGGAGCGATGTTGAGCGATGCAATTATAACGCTAAGCAGTTTGAATGTTATAGCGGGTGAGCTAGATGCTTAAAAATTGACAATTGACAATTGAAAATATAGTTCAATTCTTAGATTTATTTAAATTGGAAAACAAGATATTATTAATGAACGAAGTACAACAAATACAATTTTCTACCGAGGCGATGATAGAAGTAAGCAGATTGCTGAGTCATTATCCGGAGGATAAACAGAAATCTGCCCTGTTGCCTATTTTGCACATTGCACAAAAAGAATTTGGCGGATGGCTGAGTTCCGATACTATGGATTATGTTGCGCGACTATTACATATTCAACCAATTGAAGTTTACGAGGTTGCAACTTTTTATAGTATGTACAATATGAAGCCTGTAGGTAAAATTTTAATTGAAGTTTGCCAAACAGGACCTTGTTGTTTAAACGGTGCGGAAAAAATGATATCCTATCTTGAAAAAAAATTGCGAATTAAGGTTGGTGAAACAACTACTGATAAAATGTTTACTATTAAAACAGTGGAATGTTTAGGTGCCTGCGGATATGCACCTATGTTTCAGATCGGCGAAACTTTTTATGAGCATTTAACAGAAGAAAAGATCGATGATATTTTAGAGCGGTTGAAAAATGAAAAAAACGCAGAGTCACAAAATTGAAAATAAAATCCTCCCTTCGGTAATAAATAAACCATGAGCAGAAAATTATTATTAGAACATCTCGACAAACCGAATATAAATACCATTGATGCTTATATTCAGCATGGAGGATATCGTTCGGTGGAAAAGGCGCTGAAAAAAATGACTCCGGATGAAGTAACAGAAGAGGTAAAAAAATCGGGATTGAGAGGTCGCGGCGGAGCAGGATTTGCAACGGGACTTAAGTGGAGTTTTCTGGATAAATCGACTGACAAACAAAGATATTTATTGTGCAATGCCGACGAGAGTGAACCCGGTACTTTTAAAGATAGATTATTGATGGAAAAAATTCCTCACTTATTAATTGAAGGAATGATAGTTTCCAGTTTCGCTTTGGGATGCAGAACAAGTTATATTTATATACGCGGCGAATATATGTTCATCCTTCGCATTTTAGAAAAGGCAATTGCCGAAGCTTATGCAAAAGGTTTTTTGGGAAATAATATATTAGGTTCGGGTTATTCCCTTGACTTATATGTTCATCCCGGCGCAGGTGCATATATCTGCGGAGAGGAAACTGCATTAATTGAATCGTTGGAAGGTGAAAGAGGCAATCCAAGAATTAAACCTCCTTTTCCGGCAATTTCCGGATTATGGAATTGCCCTACAATCGTAAATAATGTAGAAAGTATTGCGGCGGTTGTTCCTATTATTAATGATGGCGGAGATGAATATGCAAAGATCGGAATTGGAAAGTCAACAGGAACAAAATTAATTTCTGCATCAGGGAATTTAAATAAACCCGGAGTTTATGAAATTGATCTCGGTTTACCGGTGGAAGAATTTATTTACAGCGATGAATATTGCGGGGGAATAAAAAATAATCTCGAATTAAAAGCTTGTGTTCCGGGCGGATCATCTGTTCCAATTTTACCTAAACATTTATTACTAAAAATGAGTGATGGAAATCCTCGTTTAATGACCTATGAAAGTTTAAGTGAAGGAGGATTTGCAACAGGATCTATGTTGGGCTCGGGAGGATTTATTGTTTACGATGAAAAACAATGTATCGTGCGCAACACCTGGAATTTTACGCGTTTTTATCACCACGAAAGTTGCGGACAATGTTCACCTTGTCGCGAAGGAACAGGTTGGATGGAACGCGTTCTGCGCAATATTGAACACGGTCATGGAAAAATGGAAGACATAGATCTTTTATGGGATATACAGCGCAAAATTGAAGGAAATACTATTTGTCCTTTAGGAGATGCCGCCGCCTGGCCGGTAGCCGCTGCCATTCGTCACTTCCGCCACGAATTTGAATACCATGTTAAATATCCGAACCGCGTTATGGATGAGGATCATGTGTATCAACCGGAAATGAAAATGCTGGCGGTTTAGATTTTTGTTACCAATTTGGTAACTTTTTACTATATTTACACTACATTGAGAATATTTTCAAGAAGCACATTAAGGGATTTTTGGGAAATTCATCCCGATAGTCAGATCGCTTTAGCTGATTGGTTCAATCAGGTTAAAAATGCGGAATGGAATAATCTTAATGAAATAATTCACCAATTTTCAAATGTAAGTCTATTAAAGAACAATCGTGTTGTTTTTAATATAAAAGGTAATAAATATCGTTTGATAGTTTGGGTAGAATTAGAGAGAAAACATGTATTTGTTAAATTTATCGGCACACATTCAGATTATGATAAAATTGACGCAAATAAAATTTAATTATTATGAACATTAAGGCAATTAAAACAAAAAAAGATCATACCGAAGCCTTGAAGAGGTTGGAGGAAATATTTTTTGCAAAATCAGGAACTAAAGATGGAGATGAAGCAGAAGTTTTGGGAATATTAATTGATAATTATGAAGAACTGCATTTTCCTATTGATGCTCCTGATCCAATTGAGGTGATCAAGTTGAGAATGTTGGAAAAGGGAATGAACCAAAATGATCTTGCTGAAATTATAGGACATAAAACCAGAGTGAGTGAGATATTAAATAAAAAAAGAAAATTAAATTTAGATATGATTCGAAATTTGCATGAAAAATTGAATATTTCTTATGAAACACTTTTAAAAGAATACAAACTAAATATATAGTTTAATTGTAAATTTTTTTCTCCGGATAATCTGTGTGGTATATTCTTTAGCGTATACACCCTGCCCGCAACATCTGCATATATAACAATCCCTTCTGCTCCGCAAAATGAATATTATTCTGTGGAATTTTTTCAGGAGAGGGAAAATTTTCTAATGCAGTTGTTATACTATCCTCCCGCAACAAATGCAGCATAGGA
>JAYSYX010000232.1:0-29593 GCA_043727235.1 Bacteroidota bacterium | reverse complement strand
GAAAGAGAATGGTTGAACCATATTCCAGTACTGCATATTTTGGATGTAATAAAGACATCCACACAAAACCCTCTGTAAATTGCTGCAATGCAAAAAGGAGCGGAATAAATGCAAACAAAATTTGATTCGGTTTCTCTGCCTTTTTAAGTGTAACTACTCCTATTGTAGTTAACACAACTGCTGCTCCAAAACTCGCGGTTTCTGAAAAACACATAATGAATAGTATAAATGAAAATTATAGGAATAGATTGAAAGTGCTCAATCAAGGATGTAAGCTAGGTAGAAAAAACGCCAATTTTGCATTTTTATCCCTTACTTTTGAGTTATATAACTGGCTGCGTAAAATGAATATGGTTTTTTTAAGGATTTCAAACAATATTATTCCCGGAAGTTGTAATGAAAATTCTACCTTCACCGGATGATCTTTCAACAGAATTTACACATGAATAAATTTTTTAAAGAGAAATATTATTACTTAGATTCTACGTATTGCACTAAACCCGGAGATTTTTTTTCATCCAGCCAATAAATTATTTTAAGCATATTTTCTTTACTCATCGCAGTACATCCTGAAGTTGGATGGTCTGCATCTTTCCATACATGTAAAAAAATACATGAACCCATACCTGGTGTTGGCAATTTGCCGCTATTAGAGGATTCATTATAATTTATCCATACACCATATTCGTATTGCATATCCTTGCGTTGCATTCTTTCAAAACTTGTATAGTCCTTTGTTACAATTGTATCATCATCAATCATTAAATTATAATATTTTGAGTTTACATCATCCACACAAAGATCATTTTCATCAACCTGTTCAAAAGGCATATTAATAAGTTGCATATCGTGATAACTAAAAACTTTTCCTAAGAAAAATATTCCCGAAGGAGAACAACCATCTCCCTCTTTTTTAATTATTTCTGAATCAGGAAATAAATATCCGTCATTTGCGAGACCGTTTTTTCCAATTGTTACCGGAAATGAATCTATTATTTTCCAGGAAGAATTTCTATCTTCTCTTTCATATAATTTCATAGTTCCCTTAGTTGAATTAGATTCAGGTACTACAACTTTTAATAATTGTAAACTTTTGATATTTGCCGTATCAGGAGTAAATATTTTTTTCTGTCCATTACAAGCTGCAACTATAAATATCAATATGCAAAGGGTGAGTTTATTCATATCACGAAATTATATCAATTTTCCTTATCTTCACCAATATTTTATCAAATGAAAAATTTTACCTTCCTTTTATTTCTGTCCTTAGTTGGATATACAATTGCTGCACAATCGCCAATTATTTTATTGGTAGATGATATTGCGGATGAGGGGCAGGAATTTTTAGTGACCAATGCAATTCCGGTGATTGCATTTGATGGTGATGATACAGGTCCTGATCACAGCTGGGATTTCAGCGACCTTACTACGCTAAATGCCGACACTTCAAAATGGGTGGATGTATATGATACTGATCCCTTTTACTTTTTTTTATGGTTGGCATCTGATATTGCGGAACAAGCAAATATTAATATTGAAAATGATTTTATTACGGTAGAAGACGTTTTTAATTTTTATGAACGAAATAATGACATTTTCGGTCTAACCGGATTTGGAGGAATAATTGCCGATATACCTTTTCCAATTGGTTATGATGGAACAGAAACTATTTTTGAGTTCCCGGCAACATACAACGACATCACAAATTCGGAGACCGGTTTTAATATTAATATTCCCGGAGTTGCAACATGGATTGAACAACGTATTCGAACAAATGAAATAGATGGCTGGGGATCAATTACAACACCAGGCGGCACCTTTGAGGTGTTGAGAATGCGTTCTGAAATTTTAATAACCGATACAATAATTTATGCTGATATTCCCTATGGAATTACCTATACAACAATTGAATACCGATGGATGGCAAAAGAAAACGGAATTCCTATGCTGCAAATAAATGCACAGGAAATTCTTGGCATAGAAACAATTACACAGGTTATTTATAAAAGCGGAGATGCAGTTGATGTTATAACCGATCAATCAAAACATAATTTTAATCTTAGCGTTCTAGAAAACCCTGTTTATGAGGAATTAAATTATTCTATCTATTTTTCACATGTGGAGGAACTTCAAATATTAATATCTGATATTGCCGGAAAAATTATAGAAAACAGATCTTTGTTATGTAGAGAAGGTGAAAATAATTTTATGGAAAATATTGCTCAACTCTCACCGGGTATTTATTTTTTAACGCTTTATCAATCAGGAGAAATACTTAAAAATATAAAATTCATCAAACAATAAATTATGCAAAAGAGACTTATATTTTTACCAATATTCTTCATGGCATTTATTTCCTGTAGTACCGAATTGGAGGTCAGTAAAGAAAACGTAAGCGGGGTTTGGAAAGCCGATGTATTTGTAAGTACAGTTCCGGGAATACCACAGGAATATGTGGAAGCCGGAGAAAAGGAATTTTTATCTTCTGTTTACACCCTGAATTCTGATAATTCTATGAATATGAAATCCGATTATTTCTCCAATGGCGCCCCCGGCAACTGGGAATTAAATCCCGAAACTAAAGAATTGTCGATGTACTATACTGCGGATACCATAAATGGAATTGAAAAATTCATGATAACATCCTTGTCAAAACATCAAATGATT
This sequence comes from Bacteroidota bacterium, assembly GCA_043727235.1. Lineage (GTDB taxonomy): Bacteria > Bacteroidota > Bacteroidia > Chitinophagales > BACL12 > UBA7236. The sequence continues at coordinate 26,926 of JAYSYX010000232.1, read as the reverse complement.
CTTCGTCAGGATATTGAGGAGATGAATGCGTATGTGGAATTGACGTTAAAGAAGTGAATGGTGAATAGTTACCGCTAGTGATTAAAAATTTACCGCTAGTGAGACCCTCGCTGAGAGCGAGAGCCTCACTGGTTCTCGCGCGAAGGTCTCAATAAAACATAAGGCCATTTTTCCTCCATAATAAACCCTGCAAACCTTGTAAACCCTGTTAACCCTTAGCCAACCCCTTTTTCACCAGAAACTCTGCTATCTGGATTGCATTTGTAGCTGCGCCTTTTCTTAAATTATCGGCAACGATCCAGCAATTAAGGGTATTATTTTGTGTATAGTCGCGACGTATTCTGCCGACAAAAACGTCATCTTTACCTTCGGCATCCAAAGGCATGGGATATATTTGATCGCTGAGGTCGTCCTGAAGAATTACACCTTCGGTATTATTTAAAATTTCATAAACTTCTTTGATATCAAAATCATTTTCAAATTCAATATTAACACTTTCACTGTGTCCTCCGCTTACCGGAACACGAACGGCAGTTGCGGAAACCTGTATGGTATCATCTCCTAATATTTTTCTGGTTTCATGGTGCATTTTCATTTCTTCTTTGGTGAAACCATTTTCTAAAAATACATCCACCTGTGGAATTACATTTTTATCTATTTGATATTTATATGCAGAATTTTCAACCATGCGACAACCATTTGCGCGTTCGTTGTGTAATTGCATAATTCCTTTCGCACCACTCCCTGAAACAGATTGATAAGTGGAAACAACAATTCGTTTTATTTTATATTTTTTATGCAGTGGATTTAATACCATCACCATTTGTATGGTAGAACAATTTGGGTTTGCAATAATTCCGCTTTTTAATTGCAAAATATGGTCGGAATTAATTTCAGGAACTACCAAGGCACAAGCATCATTCATGCGCCATGCACTCGAATTATCTACCACCCAACATTTTATTTTTTCATATTCGGGAGCCCATTCCAAAGAGGTATTTCCTCCCGCACTGAATAATGCAATGTGTGGTTGCATTTTAAGTGCATCTTCCATACTTACAACCGTTACATCTTCCCCCCTAAACTTAACTTTTTTCCCTACAGATCGCTCTGTGGCAACAGCTATCAATTCCGTGACCGGAAAATTTCTCTCTTCCAAAATTCTGCGCATCATCTGACCTACAAGTCCGGTTGCGCCTACAACTGCGATTTTCAATTTTTATAATTTTTATGCAAAGATAATGTGTTCTGCGTTCTGAGTTCGGAGTTCTGTGTTCAGCGCACCCCGAAAGCTTTTGGTAACCATGTAAACTTTTACTAACCCTTGGTTCTTTCGGAGGAATATCATACAATGTTACAAACAGCCCACTGTTTACTACCCACTTCTACTGCCTTTCGTTGACTTGATCTTATCGGTTATCAAAAATCATTCAAATATTATTTCTTTGTCCTTAATTGTATAGAATAAATAATTGTGTTTTGTAATCAGTATTTTACGAATATTTGACGTTTCTCTAATAGGCCCCGTACTTGGATTTTCGCTAATTATTTTCAGTCTGATTTGTAATTTTTCCTGAAAATCCCTAGCAACTTTCACTGACCAATTTGTTTTCAAATAGTCGATTATGTTTTTTAAATCGGCTACAGATGTTTCTGTCCAGATTATTTTGTAAGCCGTTTTTTAACCATTTCCTTCACCTCTTCATTGGTAAATGTTTTACCTTCCGAATATTGTTTTTCCGACAACTTTATTTTTTTTGAAGCTCTGGTGGTAAGTCCGAAAGATTTATAATTTCTGCTTCAATTACACGTTTCTTACTATGTTGTAATTTAACAACGGGCTCTTCCACACTATTTTTCCTTTTTGTTTTTTTCATCACAACCAAATTTACACAAATATAATGTAAAAAAATATTCCTGAAATCGAAAATAGTTCGTATTTTTCGCATCCGTTTTATGAAAAACATAATCCTTTTTTCCACACTGCTGATTCTCACACGAATCGGTTCCGCTCAATTCTCAGAAAATTTCGACGATGGTGATTTTGTTGGCTGGACCGGGAATGATACTGCTTTTATTGTTGATGCTTTATTTCAATTGCAATTGGATGGAAATTGTGACGGAGGCGGAACAAATTATTTATCGGCAGCCGTTTCCACCAACGATACTGCAACCTGGGAATTTTTTATTGATCTCGCTTTCGATCCTTCAGGTAGTAATTACACCAGATTTTATTTGCAAAGCGATAATTCCGATCTCACGGCATCCTTAAACGGGTATTATATTCGCATTGGAGAAGATGGCAGTGATGATGCAGTTAAATTATACCGTCAAATCGGTTTTACTTCCACTTTATTGTTAACCGGAACTTTGGCTGAAGTTGCAGTTTCTCCATCAGTGCGCGTAAAAGTAATTCGCACTACTGCAAACGAATGGCAATTGTTTGTCGACCCAACCGGCGGTTTTACATTCGTTAGCGAGGGGTCGGTTATTGATGATGTTATTATCGGTGGAGATTTTATTGGTTGGTATTGTAAATATTCCTCTACGCGTTGCGATGATTTTTTTCTCGACGATATTAGTGTTTCACCGATATATGTTGACGATGATGCACCTGTAATTTCGGTGCTTACGGTAATTAATTCTACTCAAATTGAGCTGGATTTTAATGAAAATGTGGAATTAATTTCAGCAGAAGATGAAAGTAATTACACCATAGATGCAGGTGTGGGAAATCCCATTGATGCAACAAGAGCTCCCACTGATTTTTCTAAGGTATTACTCACTTTTGTAAGCGATTTTCCGGAGGCGGTTTTATTGACACTAACCGCAAGTAATATAGCAGATGAATCAGGAAATATTTTGAGTAGTGATTCTGAATCATTTATTTTATATACCGTAAACCAATACGATATTGTTATAAATGAAATATTTGCCGATCCTGAACCACAACTTGAATTACCTACGGCCGAATATATAGAATTATATAATACAACTGCAGTTGATATCGATATTACCGGATTCACATTAGCGGATGCAACATCTGAAAGTGAACCCTTTCCTTCGTTTATTTTAACAGCAGGTGAATATATCATTATTATAGATGAAAATGTTGTTGATTCTTTTGCCGGATTTACAGATCTTTTATTAATACCAAGTTTACCCTCACTCAATAATGATGGTGACGATCTTGTATTAAAAGATGCACTCGGAAATGTAATACACAATATTACCTATGAACTTGATTGGTACGACAATGCAATAAAGGAGGACGGAGGCTGGAGTTTAGAAATGATAGACCCTTTAAATCCTTGTCAGGGCGATGCAAACTGGACAGCGTCCGAAGACATTTCCGGTGGAACCCCGGGTGTAATTAATTCGGTATTCGGTGAAAATGCTGATGATGTGCCTCCAATGCTCACAAGCGCATATCCCTCTTCCTTAGATACTGTTATTGCCTTTTTTGATGAGGACATCGATTTAAATACTGTTGATGTTTCCGATTTTCTTTTGTCAAATGGAATTGGTTCTCCGCTCAGTTTAATATTGGATTATAATAATCCGGATTTTATAGGGATGGTATTTGGAAGTCCTTTGAACCTTGGTGTAGTTTATAGACTAACTGCGCAAAATATTACAGATTGTTCCGGAAATATTATAGGAACATTTAATGTTGTAGAATTGGGAATACCAGAACCTGCAGATTCAGGTGACATTGTAATTAACGAAATATTATTTAATGCTTACACTGATGGTTTTGATTTTGTGGAATTGTATAATACTTCCGATAAAATAATTGATCTCTCCAAATTAATTATCGGTGAAATGGATCTTGCGGATACAACACAAATATTGGAATTCGGATATGCGAGTGAAACCGGTAAATTATTATTTCCTCACTCTTACATGTGTATTACCACCAACATAGAAAATGTTATAAATACCTATCATGCAATAGACACGGGAAATTTTGTGACTTCTTCGGACTTGCCTTCTTTTGCAGACAATGAGGGAATTGTAGTTATTTACGATCCGGTTTTAAATGTGATTGACCAATTGCATTTTTATGACGATTGGCAATATGTTTTGCTTACAGATGATGATGGCGTATCGCTGGAGCGCGTAAATTATGCTTTCGAAACGCAGGATCAGAATAACTGGCACAGTGCGGCAGAAGACGTATATTTCGCAACGCCGGGATATCAGAATTCGGTATTTGGAAATATAGTTGGAGGAGGAGAAATTGTTTTGGAATACAACGTGTTTTCACCCGACGGAGATGGATATCACGATCTGTTATTAATATCTTACACAACAGCCGGTGAAGGTTACTCCGGTATGTTTAAAATATTTGATGCGCAGGGAAGAATAATTAATGAACTCAGCGGACTTACCACCTTGAGCCGCGAAGGTTTTTTAACCTGGGATGGAGTGGATGCAGATGATATTGCAGCCAAAACCGGAATATATATTTTATATGCTGAATTGTTTAATGAACAGGGAAATGTAGAAAAACATAAGGTGAAGTTTACTTTGGTGAGAGGGTAGTATTTGCAACGGATAGCATCATTTATTCGTCAAATAATAGAAGAAATCTGTTATTTGATTTGTATATCGAATAATAGTGTTTATCTTACTTAACCAAATTCCATTCTATGCGACCCAAAAATTACTCACTGGAGTCCTACGCATTATTTGCAGCAACTATTCTTGGGTCTGATAAACTTAAATCTCAAATAATTACCCAAAATTACGAACCCGATCTTCGTTTGATGAATTGGTCGGGATATGCTGATGATATTAACCCGATTATTATCGATATTGATGGAAATGGAATATTTGATCTTGAATTTGATTATAATTATGATGATGACAATGCAAATATTTCACTTGATATAAATGATTGTGTAATTGGAGTAGGTGTTGAATCTTTTTCAAATTGGGATGTATACAATATTGAATTCTTAAACAGCGGACAATTAATAGGTGAGTCAATTGATTGGGCTCACGTTGGAAACAGAATATTAAAGGGTTCCTGCCAAACCACTAATTATTATGGATCAAGTTCTTGGGCATCTTATACTCCATTACCTTTTATCAGTAAGTATTTACCAATTAAATTGCAAATTGATGCTGAAGTTCATTATGGTTGGGTAAGATTAAGTATTAATAGGTTGGGTATTTCAACAAATTGTTGGTATGGAACAGGTTCGCCTCTTACAATATTTTCAATTTCCTATAATTCCATTGCAAATGATCCTTTATCATGCTTCGAAAATATAATAACCGACCCTGAATCCAATTACTATGCAAGATTATCAGATGTTTTAGACACTGAAACAATAAAAGATCTGGCATTTGTATTTGACGCTGAAACCCCGGATTATTCAGAAATTCGATTTTATTTAACTCCAAACAGAGAAGACATGGTTAATTTCTCCACTGTTGATGCGTTATTATTGGACCCTTCAAGATATTTTTCTATTCCAGCAGGAGAAGTGATACCGGGTGTAGAAAATAAATTTAATTTACCGGAAACTTTATTGGATATTAATGGAAATGGATTTGTACCCGATATGTATTATTCCGGATATTATATGAAAATGCCTTTAGTTGGTGAAACATTAGATTTAACACTTTCTACTCCCATGAATATTGCAAGAACATACCTAACGCATTGTTATTTAAATGTAAATCCGATCGAAATGGAATTTATTATTAATAAGGGTTGCTTTCAAGTTTCATTTTCTAAAGACTTTGATGGAGCTGATATTGGTTCCTATGGCGTAGGATTAGTAAACAGTAACAATATTGAGGATATAGAGGAATATTACTCCGGTTACCAATTAATAGACACTACTGCATTGGTAACAACTCCTAAAACCTTTGCAAATGAATATGCGGTTGATCTTATTGGATTAAATAAAGATATTTTTGGTGACAACCTTATTGCGGGTGATGAGTATGCACCGGTTGTGGTTGGTTTTGGGGATGGATATAATCGCGATCTATTTTGTTATAATCTCACACATGAATTTATTGTATTACCATTTGTTACTGAAGAAGATATACACATATTTTATTACGATAATACACTTTCCGTTGACGTACTTCCCGAAATGATAAGTAATTGCAAATTGGAAATAGTTTCTGTTATCGGACAAAAAATTCTTGCCGCAGAAATAACACAGGAAAAAACTACATTAGATCTTAGCCGATTACCAAAAGGAATTTATTTGGCGGTAATTTATCAAAATAATACCAAAACAGAAATACATAAATTCGAAAAAAATTAGTTTGTGTGAGAATTTTTTTATTTTCTTGTTAAACCACAATAAAAATCCTATCTTGTAAATCCATTTGATAGTGCTAAACAATTGACCATGAGCATAAAAGTATTTAATCTGGAAACCTATGCACTGCTGGCAACAACACTGTTAGGAACAGACACATTGAAGGCGCAACTCATCACGCAGGACTTTGAGCCTGACCTTCGTTTGATGAATTGGTCGGATATTTTTGTTGAACATGATTCTATAACTATTGATATTGATGGAAATGGGGTAAATGACCTGACATTTAAATATAATATGGAATATTATGTCAGTAGTTTGGAATTGAAAATAGATGATTGTGTAATAGGTTTAGGTGTAGAAGAATCCTATTCCTGGAATGCATATAATATTGAATTCTTAGATTTCGGTGAACAAATTGGGGCTTCACATATTTGGGAAAATGAAGGCAATGTTATATTTAGCGCTCAAACGTTCTTTTCATCTTTTAATAGTAATTGGGATATTGAGTATGCAAAAGATCCTTTCGTGGATAAATATCTACCACTTAAATTGCAATTTGAAGAGGATATATTTTACGGATTTGTACGCCTGAGTATAAAAACTTTAGGTTCTCATTTGTTTACCGGTTCATACCCTGCCACAGGTTCTCCCCTTACTATATTTTCTGTATCGTACAATGTAATTCCTAATGAACCCGTAATTTGTGATGAGAATGTTTTAACGGAATCTGTTGCCATAAATGAAGTTAGATTTTACGATGATCTGGATGCACAGAATTTTAATGATTTTACATTTGAATTTTATGGATATTTACCTGATTATTCTGAAATAAGAATTTATTTAATTCCGTCCAGGACAGATGCAATAAATTTTTCTGTTGAAGATGCAATGTCATTCGACGCGTCGAGATATTATTCCATACCTGCAGGTGAAGTGCTTGCTCCAAATATTATTCATTTACCGGAATCGCTTCTCGATATTAATGGAAATATATTTGATCCGGATATTTATTATTCTGCGTTTTATATGAAAATTCCGATTGTTGGGGAGGATGTTACATTATCGCTTTCTACGCCTTTAAATATTTTAAAACCGAAAGCTCAGCATTGTGTTTTGTCAGTGGAAGATATTTCATTTAATTATTTGCATCACGATGGTTATTTTCAGGTCACGTTTTCTGCTGACGAGGAGGAGTATGAAATATCATCATATGGAATTGGATTGGCAAATGAAAATACAATTGAAGTATTATTGGAAAACCATGATTATGCCTATGTAGATACAAGCGGATTGATTCAAATTCCAAAAACAGGAGCTTCTTCGTATCTGGTTAACCTGATTGGATTGGATAAAGACATTTGGGGAAACGGTTTAAAGGTTGGAACTAAATATACCCCCGTGGTCTATGGACTAGGTGATGGTTATTTTCGGGATTTATTGTGTTATGATTTTTCGGAATTATTTATTACATTCCCACTAAAAGATATTAAACAAACTCAAATTTATTATACCGACGATTTACTTACAATTAATATTCCAATTGAAATGGTTGGCAACAGCAAAGTGGAATTAGTTTCGATAACCGGACAGAAAATTATGTCGATAGATTTGATACAGGAAAATACAACTATTGAAATTAGTTTATTTCCCGAAGGTATTTATTTTGCATTCATTCGTCAAAACAATGAAATAAAAGAATTACAAAAGCTCAATATATATTGATGATCAATCTCCGATCGCACTTAAAGTAAGATCAGAATCAACAACTACTTCTGTTGGACCCACAAGATAAGTATAGGTGCCTGACCAGTGTTGGTAATCACTTGCGCTATCTTCGAGAATGGTATATGCAATACTAGTTGTGCTTAAATCGTATGTAATAGTGATCACATCTTCTGCAACCGACCATTTAAATGTTTCTGCAAAACCGCCATTGTAAACTACAATACCGGTTCCATTATCTGCGAATGTGGCTACTCCTGAATCGTATTCTGTAGTTGTAGAGGAAATGCCATCTATGGTTGTAGTGGTAATTGATTTGTCGATATTCCAGCCACCTGCATGTTTAACTAAAACCTTTTCTGTTTTAGAACAGGAAAAAAGTGTTAATGAGAGAAGTAAAACTACGCAAAATTGTGAGGTCAGTTTCATAGTATAGATTTAAGTCAAAGATAAACAATTATGGGATTCTAAAAAGATCCGTTTGCCTGGAGACCATAAGGTTCACTCTGTCGTCGTCCTATTTATGCTTTAATTAAATGGCAATTAAATTGACCATTCAGTTTTGCAATGCACAAATATTTAATCACATTATCTCTAAATAAATCCTTTTTTATCCGCCCAATCCGCGTTATCCGCGCCTGCTTGCTGACCGCGTCAGGCAGGTTCCCTTTTTCACCACTCTAAAACATGTATATGAAATTCGAAGAGGCTGCCATTATATGTTATAAAAAAAACCGCTTTATAGCAATTGCTACTTAGCGGTTTTTTCTTATAAGTTTAATTTAATCCAAGCTGCTCAACCATATTTCAGTATCAACAACATAGGTAACTCCAAAAATATCGCCGGTATAAGAGCCTGACCATTGTTGGGAGTCTTTACTACTGTCGATAATAGTGTAGTCCACGTTTGTGGCAATTGCATCGTAAGTGATGGAAATAATATCATCATTTACTGACCAACTGAAAGTGTCTGACGTGCCATCATTATAAGTAATAAATCCGGTGCCATTTTCATCAAATGTTGCAACACCGTAATCGGTTTGTGTATCTGTTGTAGATACCCCACCTGTGGTTGTAGTGGTTACTTGTTTGTCTATATTCCACTCTCCGTCATGTTTAACCAAAACCTTTTCTGTTTTAGCGCATGAAAATAAGGAAACAGAGATAAATAATACTGCAATTACTTGTCTGATCTGATACATAGTTTTGTTTTTTTGTGAAAGTTTATTGTTAAAGTTTCTTAAACCTGCAAAAGGTTTGCCAATATTGATAAATTCTTATTTAACGCATAAAAAAATTACTTTACACTTACTCTAATTCCTTCACTATGGCTCGTAAACTCAGGTGCATACATACATTGTATAGTGGTTATCCCATTACTGAAGCTGCCTTTATGTGTTACTCTTATCGGGTATTCGAAAACATAAGTTCCTTTGCGTAAATAACTAATAAAAAAGTTGGTACTTGCATCACCGGTGGCCTCATAATATCCTAAACCATCCTGCCATTTATATTCACTAAGCACATTTACAGGTTCAAAACAACTTGCACGCATATCCTTCATATGTACATATTCCATGTCGCGGTCTACTCGAATTTCAATGCGCACTTTTACAAGATCACCTACATGCAGCTCAAAGTTTTCATCTATTGGTTTTAAAACTGGACCCGTTGGTGAATTTTGTTGCAGGAACAATTTTTTATTTAATTGCAATTGATTGTTGGAGGATGTTATTTTATCAATATTCTCAAAATATTGCCAATACATGGCACCATAACTCAATTGATTGGTGGTGGGTGGTTTGATATTAATTCTACCGAGGTCAGCAGTAATATCAGATCCTAGCCAATTAGTTTTAAAATATCCCGTACCTGCTTCCACTTTATCGGGTTGAACGAGCAATTTTCCTACAGTAATAATTGCAAGCTCTTTATTTGCGAGAAGATCTGTTCCGCGCAATAACAAAGCATAACAGGCTTCAGCAGTGGCTTTGGTGGTTCTCCAATCTGTTGTTTGTTTTTGACGCAATAACCATACTTTCAGATCTTCTACGGACCTTTCATCCTTTGCAACTTCGCCAAATACTTCTATCATTAACGCTTGAGTTTCAATAGGTGCCTGATACCAATAATAACCATAAGTATTATCCTTCCAGTACATTCCCATTTCATTTGAATTTAAACTGAATTCCTTTAATGATTTTGTAATATTTAAAGCTGTTGGTGATTCGGATGAACGATTTAATACCATTGCTATCAAACCCTTTTCATACAAAGCGTATTTGGTCCAGAATTTTTTTAATTGACCGATATAATATTTATTGGCTTCATCAAGTTCATCGCTCATGCCATAATTAAAATAACTGCGCGCATATAAATATTGAATTGTGAAACTGCCGGGTTGATAATTTGTTTTATCTATTTTTTGAATTTCAAGATTTTTATAATCTTCCAAAGTTCTTTCATCACAATATGTGATTGCCCGGTCAAGCATATTGCTGACCTTATTTTTATTTTGTTCATCAGTTATACCAAGCTGTTGTAAATGTGCAAGTCCGGTTACAATATATTGTGTAATATATCTGTCGTCATTATATCCTTTGAACCAAGGCCAACCACCATTTGGCAATTGCAGTTTCTCCAATTTATTTATTGCAGTTGCCATTTCATTTTGCATGCGGTTCATGTCGAATAATAATGCTACGCGTTTTTTGCGTTCTGTTTCATTTTGTGCCTGCAAAACCCAAGGTGTTTCTTCCAGCAATAAAGATTTTAGTTCCTGATTTCTTTCAAGGTTTGATGTTAGTGATTCAGGATTATTTTTCCAAGACTCAAAAACCCTTTTTATTTCCGGATCTGAATTCGCGATATAATATGCAATACTATTTGCGTAATAACGACTAAATACCTGTTCCGCACATTCGTACGGATATTCCATCATATAAGGCAACGCTTGCACTGCATACCATGCGGGATTTGAAGTATATTCCAACGTTACACTTTGATTGCGAATAGTAGGAGAATTTGCGGAATTAATTAATTTGGCAAAATTAAAATCCGCCGTTTTATTTCCACGCACCCAAAGTGGCAACGCTTCCGTTACTAATATTCTGTTGGTTAAAACAGGTAAAACATTTTCTTCACCATCCGTAAAATTCGCAGCCTTAGCCTTAACGCGATATACAATTGCATCAAATCCCGACGGTATTTTTAATTTCCAGGTTGCAACTGCACTTCCTTTAGCATTAGTGGTAAAATTTACTTCTTTATTATTATTTGCAAATGCAAGGTCAATAGGTTGCATATTTAATGCGTTGAATAATTCGAGTTGTGCAACACCGTTTAAAATACTATCGGTTAAATTCGAAATTTTTGCAGTGAATTCAATTTCATCACCCTCCCTTAAAAAACGCGGAGCATTTGGTTGCACCATTAATTCTTTTTGAGTAACTACATTGCTGAATATCTGACTACTCTGCAGATCTTTGGTATGTGCAAGTCCCATAAAATTCCACTTGGTCAGGGCCTCTGGCATGGTGAAACTGAAAATAATATTTCCTTCCGCATCAGTTTCCAGTTGAGGATAAAAAAATGCAGTTTCGTTGAGATTCGTTCTTGTAGCTATTTGATCAAAATCCTTAGATTCCGTATTAATATTAGCTCCTGACTGAGGACTTCCCGCTTTCTTAAATTCACCGTTAACTAAATTTCCGCTTTCTTCCTTTTTATCGGATGGTATTTCCGCTGCATTACCGACAGATACTTCATCAATTATAAATAAAGTATCGGCATCGCCCCTCGAACCTTTAATACTCAATCCTTCATACTGATATTGATAATCGCTCATATTTAATCCAAACCAATTGAGAGCATCATAACTGAAATTAAAATAATTTGTTGATCTCCACCAATCGTTGTCTGCCCAATAATATTGGTCCGCATTGCCAAAACAACCATCTGCATTCCATGAATTATAGTGATAATTATATGGCCAGGAAACAAATTGCCAGTAATGTCCTTTAAAAGCATCAAGGGAAGCATCATACATACTCGCTAAAAATTCAGCGGCAACCTGTTCTCCGCCATTTCCACTGATTTTTACTTTCCAGGTTTCCTTTGCACCGGGTTGTAATTTATTGCGATGTGTTTCCAGTTGAATTTTTAAATTTTTATTATCCCATGGAACAGTGATATAATAATTTTGAGAAAAAAATCTTCCGTCCTTAATAAAAAATATCTGCGCACTAACTCCACCTCTGTCACTTTCTTCTATAGGAATTTCAATATCAATCATGGAGGCAGCGTTGCCTTTATTCATTTGTTCCGGGAGTGTTATCCATTTGCGTGAGGTTTCTCCATTTCCCTTTGTAATTTCCAGCAATGCTCTGATGTCTTTAGCGCTGCTGCCAAAATTAACCAGAGCACTTTCTCCCGGTTTTGTTGTTACATTTTGGATAGTACTGATTATATATCTTGGGTGTGCGGTATAAGTCCCTGGTTTCAAGACTGAAAAATAGTAGACAACTTTTATTTCCTCCCCATTTTTATCTGCAGTAATTATTTCCATTTTGTAGTCACCGGTATTAAAATTTACAGGATCAATTAATACGGAATCTGTTTTTGATGTGTTCCAATTTAATTCAGAAACCATGTTTAATTGTTTCCAGGTGAATATATTTGTTTCATCTGTATATAGATCGTTTGGAAACAAACGGTAATATTCTTGTTGTGTGAAAATATGTTTATCAGGTTCACTAAAAGTCCTTTCCCTGAATAATTTATCAGGAGAATCCAATTGGTATATTTTTATTTTTCCGGAAGCGGGTTCAGGAGTTCCATTCAGATTAGAAGTAGAAATAACAATGGATTGCGGTTTGTCAGTATAAAAAACATCGGGCACATCAGAATAAATATTTAAAGAAACATAACCTACGGAAACATATGTTTCGGTGCTTCTTGTTTCACCTGAAATATCGGTGATATCTGCATAAACGGTGTATGAAAATTGGGGTTTCCATTTTTTATTTAAAGAAAGATCGGGAATTGCAATAAAATCAATTTTAAATTTTCCATCAGCATCCGTTGTTGTGAAACCGTTGGTAATTTCCATGGCAGGAGCGTTTGGATAGGGTTTGCGCCACCAGCCGTAATGGTACCAATAAGGGAATGAAGTGTTTCGAACTACTCGATACTGCACCTTGGCATTGTCGATATTTGCACCTGCATACGAAGATGCGAAACCGGTTACATTAATTGAATCTCCTAAAACAAAACTCCCCTTAACAGGATCAAAACTTACAGAAAATGTGGGTCGTTTATACTCCTCTACAGAAATGTAGGAGGTACCAGATTCGTTTTGAATACGCATATTCCCGGTAAGTGTTCCCGATGGTGCGGTAAAAGTTCCGGCAAATGAACCATAATCGTTAGAAGTAAGATCTACCGATGTAATTTTTTGAGAATTTACATCGTAAAAAGTAACGGTGGTTTTTTTGTTGGGAACAACAATTTTATTTTTACCATCAGCGGAGCTTTCTGTTATAATACCCTTGAAATATACTGTTTGCCCTGGGCGATAAATGGACCTGTCAGTAAAAAATAAAGTATTAAAGGTAGGTTTTTTATCAAAATTGGAATTCTTAGAGATATAAAAATTATTACCAACATCTAAAAAATCTTTTCCATGTTTTATACTGAAACTGAAATAATAATAATCTTTAATGAGAGGATCGTTTACGAGAAAATATCCGTTTTCATCGGTAGTATAAATCTTATCCTGATTAAATTTATATTTTCTTTCGTTGTAATCGTATTCTCTTCTATATGTTTGAATTGTTGCTCCTTTAATGGGTTTGCCAGATGTACGATCGGTTACATAAAAAGCCTTGCCGTTTCCCTCACTCGTATTATAACTCGACATATACGATAGATTTGAGATCCACAATTCATTTGCAATAACTTTGTTGTCGGATTCTGTGAAAGTATTATTTGTGCTTCCCAAAAGAACATAACTTCCCAACGGAAGTCCATCAATTTTTATTTCTGTAACATGTGCATGGTGATCTCCGTCATCAGGAATTTTTTGTTCCCAATTTTTATACACCGGAAGTTTGTTTAAAAAGCTTATCCTCTCTTCATAATCCATCTGACTTAAATTAGCGAGTTCTTCGGATGTGATCTTGAGTAAACGCAAATAAACAGTTTCAAGATTATTAAATGTTACTGAAGCCCTGAATGGTTTTTCGGGGAGATTGATTTTTTCAATTGCAAGATCAAAACTTTTCTTTAGTATTGTTTCTTTTAATGCCGAACAATTTTTTGCACCAATGGAATTTGGATATTTTTTAATTGTGGCATCACAAATTTCCACCGCAGTTTTTAATTCCCATTTATATTCATCTCCTCCTAAACGATCGTAGTTAGTTGCAAGTGTTTGATGAAATTGTGCTATCAAATAACTAACACGTGCTGAACTGCTGTCTTTGGAGTACATTTTTTCTTCGCTGAGCAAAGCCTTGAGATATAAACTGTCTTTATTAGGCATTACAGCATTGTTTCTTGCGAAAGTCAATCGTTTAATATCAATATCCACCAATGCCGATGGAAAAGGATCATATAAATGCATAGTTGTGAGCTCTTGCAAAAGGCGCAATGCCAATAATTTATTGGAAGAGCTGTCCTTTGTAAGGAATACATAACCGGCAAAATTTTTATTATCATCAAAAACAACAGGTTCCGTTATTTCGAACGTATAGGCAGCATCAGTTATATAAACCTCATCGTTTGATAAAAAATTAATGGCGCGATGAGCAAGAAAATCAAAAAGTGTAGGTCGCATCAATCTTCCAAATTCATCACCTGGAATTAAAATATCCTGATAATTTTTGATACTTTCTTTTTTCAGCATTTCGCGTTCGCTAACAGAAGAAACATAAAGTTCCTGTGTTTTTTTATGGAGGGTCGTAATATCCCAGGTGCTTATATCTTCATTTTTAAAACCAACAGTTTGAGTGCGGTTTTGAAACTTCCACCGGTTAGAAGTATAATAATTCCAATACATCTCTGCGAGCATACTTTGCATAATGTTTTTTATTGGACCGGAAGCCGATCTTATCTTTTCTTCAAAAAGGAGCATAGCCTTTATATCGCCTTCTTCCTCTAATTGAATAAGATATTTTGATTTATAGGTAACAGCCTTTATGTTTTGAACTGCATTATTATCCTCCTCTGCATGAATCAGAATTACTTCAACGATCTCCAAAGCTGATTTTGGCAAGCCGGCAGATTCCAGTGAGTCCACTTTTTGCCATTCCTTTTCATAACCCGTCCATATTTTTTTAGGACTTCCCATATTTTGAAAAATTTTTACAGAGGCAAAAATCGTCGTGGTTAAAATACATATCAGTATTATCAGTATCGATAGATTCTTCATTGTTGTTGTTATTTTGTTCTAAAATAAGTATAATTTTTTTTATTAAGATGAGATTCCGATATAAATTGCATAACGACCAGACTTGATAATTTATGGTATACTGTTGATTTAAATGGCTCAAATACACTGGGTTCGGGCAATCAGGCAATATTATAAAAATATTCTAATGATGTTTGAACCTAAAAATTTGATGAGTTTCAGGTATTTTGCAGCGATATTCTTTTCAAATAGACCATTAGTACAACATCAATCAGAAAGTGAGCGATTATTGCCGCAATTATTCCACTTATCTGCACCAGATATCCAAAACCGGCCGACACAATTAACAAAACCGTGCCATAAATAAAAAGAGGTTTGTTGTAGGGGTTTAAATATCCATGTAAAAAAATGAAAAGGAGTGAGGTCAGCCATATTCCAAGCCAAGGCTGTATTGCAGCTCTAAATAAAAGTTCTTCCCCAGCACCGGCACAAAATGATAAAAACAGAATATCACCAATATTCATGGAATATTTTTTCATCAAGCCGGAAAAAAAATGTCGTGTTCCGTCCAGCATTTGTTTTTGAAGAAGATATACAAGGATTACAGAAGAAATTATTGCATAAAAAATTCCAATTGCAATTTGTATTAATATATTATGTGGGGCATCGGAAAATATTTTTAATAAAGAAGTATCGTGAAAAAAATACAAAAGAAAAGTTCCAACTCCCCCCAGACCAACCAGGGTTAAAAATCCTGCAAAATAAATAAATCGTTTTGATTCCATTATTCCACTCTTCGGATCACACTAGAGCTGGTTTGTTTTGATACTGTGTTATGTCCTTCAAAACTATCTTTCATTTCCATACTCTGTGAAATACGCATTATTATCGGCCAACCTGTTTTTTCATCTATTTGCCCGGTTCCTTTTACAAATGCGGAAAATTGCATGTTCGCCATTTGAGACTGAATTTCGGCAGGTAATTGTTTTTTATCTATTTTGACCACAGTGTTGAAATTAATAAATGCTATACCATCTTTTCTGTCAGCCAAAGTATAGGTATTTGTCAATGTAATTGGCAAACCCTGTAAATTGGAATTGGTAGTTATATTCCATGTGTCACCGATCATTACAGCTGTATCAGGGAAAAAAACAAAATAATTTTCCAGATTATCAGTTGGGGTTCCTATGGAATTTGCAATATATTCATCGGGAACATCAGCTCCCACTATTGATTTAACTTTTTGTATGATATTTTCATATCCCTGTATATCAGCACCTTCTCCTTTTGTAGTAATATAAAGTGTTAGTGGAGTATTCACCATACAATCCTCAATTTGCCGGTCTACATCTGCAGCGGGATCGGCAAGTACTTTTCCATATGCATAATCAATGGAAGAAGAATCATCCTTAATTGATTTGCGGGCATCGGTAAGCGTGAAAGTAATTTTATATTGATCTTTCTCTAAGCCCAATACCTGCAATTTCACTTTGCCATATTTTACGGAAGTTGCCTTCATTTTCATAGTGTCCATACTTTGAAAAGAGGTATAATTGGAATTATTTTCTACGTAATATGTTTTACCAATTTCCGGTTGAAATTTCAAAAGTATTTTATCGGTAGCAACTTCGCTGTCGTAATTTACTACAATGGCTGTATCATTTTGAGCAAGTGCAATACTGTCCTTTTTATCGGATTCTTCATTTTTAGAAACAGATTTATCATTACAGGCAATCAAGAGTGCAGTCAGGAAAAAGAATATTATACTATTTATAAGTTTTTTACGAATTAACATTTTTATACATTTACATTTGTTTGTCTGGCAAATACTGCCGCAAAACTACGAGAAATACCATGCAAATTTCAGCCACATATCAAAATACCTACAACACTGCATATGATCAGTTAAATGATCAGCAACGCAAGGCTGTTGATGCAATAGAAGGACCGGTGTTGGTTCTGGCGGGTCCAGGAACCGGTAAAACACAAATTTTGGCAGTGCGGATCGGTAAAATATTATTGGAAACAGATGTGTTGCCCGATAATATTTTGTGTTTAACCTACACCGAAGCAGGAACGGTTGCAATGCGTAAAAGACTTATTCAGTTTATTGGCCCGGATGCGCATCGGGTTAATATTTACACCTTTCATGCATTTTGCAACGATGTGATCAGGGCGAATCTCGATTATTTCGGGAAACGGGAATTAGAACCAATTTCTGAACTCGAAAATGTAAATCTTATAGAAAATATTTTAGAGGAGCTTCCTCTTAATCACTCCTTAAAAAAATTAAAGGGCGACCTGAGCAATCCGGTTATGCGACTTAATAATTTATTTAAAATGATGAAGGATGAAGATTGGGATGAAAAAAAATTGAGTTCCGCAATTGACATTTATCTGGAAGATCTCCCGAATCGAGAAGAGTTTATTTATAAAAAAGCAAATTCGAAAACCGGTGTTAAAGTTGGAGACATAAAACAAAAAGATATTAATGCAGCAAAAGAAAAAATGGAAAAACTCCGCGACGCTGCAAATTTATTTCCGATCTACACCAAACGCATGCGCGATATGGGTCGTTATGATTATAGCGATATGATAGTATGGGTGGTAAAAGCATTTCAGGATACATCTCCGGCGGGAGAAAATATATTGCGGAATTATCAGGAGCGTTATCAATATTTTTTAGTGGATGAATTTCAGGATACAAATGGTTCACAAAATGAAATATTGAATTTATTGATCAGTTACTGGGATGTGCCGAATGTTTTTGCTGTGGGTGATGATGATCAGAGTATTTATGAATTTCAAGGCGCAAGGGTTAAAAATATACTCGACTTTTATAATTCCTATAGTTCTTCCATAGATGTTGTTGTACTTTCAGAAAATTACAGGAGTCATCAGGCGATATTAGATGCATCAAAGATAGTTATTGAACACAATCAAATTCGTTTGATCAATAAATTGGAAGGGCTGACAAAAAATTTAACAGCCTCTCACCCTGAAAGAAAAAAAATAACGGAACCTAAGATACTTGAATTTGAAAATACGCTGCAGGAGCAAGCAGGTATTTTAATGCAGGTGGAAAAATTGAAGGAAGATGGAGTGCCCTTGGAAGAGATAGCAATAATATATTATAAACATGCGCAGGCAGAAAATCTTATTGCAGCATTCGAAAAAAGAGGAGTGCCTTATCAGGTACGCAAAAAGATAAATATTCTGCATTTACCATTAATACGTCAGATAATTAATTTGTTAAAATATTTGAGTGAAGAATCCACAAATCCACATAATGCAGAACATTTGTTATTTGAGATCATGCATTATCCCTTCTTTAAAATACATCCACATGATATAGCGTCTATTTCAGCCTGGATAAGTTCTAAAAGAGATGCAACAATTACCTGGCGACGAGTGATATCAGAGCCCGCTTTGCTTGCCCAGATAAAAATAAAGGACCATGAGGCAATTCTTAATTTTGAAAAAAAGTTAACCATCTGGTTGCAGGAAACACATAATCTCACTTTGCAGATCTTATTTGAAAAGATATTAAATGAAAGTGGATTATTAAATTATATTTTAAAAGGCGAACAACGAATTTGGACTTTAGAGGTAGTAACTACCTTTTTTGATCATATTAAGTCGGAGGGAATAAGAATACCTAGAATTACCATAAAGGATTTCATCGAAACCCTCGATCTGATGGAAGTGCACGATATAAAACTGGAAATTCAAAAATCGGTTACTAATAATGGAGGTGTAAATTTCATCACCGCACATTCAGCTAAAGGATTGGAATTTGAATATGTTTTTTTAATGGGATGTACGTCAGATAAATGGGAGAGATCGAGAGGGAATAACATGAATTATTCCTTGCCCGATACGTTAACCTTTACAGATGAAAATAATAAAGCGGAATCGCAGCGAAGATTGTTTTATGTAGCAATGACGAGGGCAAAACAGCATTTATTTATTTCTTATGCCACACATAATCCCGACGGAAAAGAAATTGAGGCTTCGCAATTTGTAAGCGAATTATTAAGCGGCACTTTGTTACAACCTGAAAAGCAAATAATTGACACAGAAACATTAATTCAATATAAAATTACCGAGTTATCAGAAACAAAACCCGTTTTTATTGATCTGTTTGATAAAGAATATATAACCAAACAATTAGAACATTTTGTAATGAGCGCCTCGGCATTAAACAGTTATTTGGATTGCCCTTTGAATTTTTATTTCGACAGAGTAGTGAAAGTTCCGGGAGCCAAAAACGATTCCATGGCATTTGGAACGGCAGTACATTATTCGTTGCGGCGATTGTTTGAACGTATGAAAGAATCGGAGGATAAAAATTTTCCGACCATAGAAGTTTTGCTGCATGATTTCGCATACGATATGCATCGCAATGAAGATTCATTTACGGAGAAACAATTTAAGAACAGGATGGATCTTGGCAAACAGATATTAACTGATTATTATGGATATTACTTCAACAGTTTCAGTAAAGCAGTTCTAACAGAATATCCGATCAGAAATGTGGTGATGAATGGCGTTCCAATAACTGGAGTTTTTGATAAGATGGAGTTTAGCGGTGATGAAGTTAATGTAGTAGATTACAAAACCGGAAATATTGAATACGCAAAGGAAAAATTGCGTTCGCCCGATGAAAGAAATCCCAACGGAGGAGATTATTGGCGCCAGATCATGTTTTATAAAATTTTGATGGATGCACAAAAATATAAACCCTGGAAAATGGTGAGCGGAGAAATTGATTTTCTGGAAAGAAATGATAAAAAGGAATTTGTAAAACATCGTTTTGTTATTATGCAGGATGAAGTGGATATAGTTGCAGCACAAATAAAAGATGTGTATTCGAAAATCAAGAATCTGGAATTTGGTACAGGATGTGGCAAAGCAGATTGCGAATGGTGTAATTTTGTAAGAGATATAAACAAACAATGATAAATAATTATACAGCACATCCCTGGCACGGTATTTCATCCGGATCCAATGTACCGCAACTGGTAACGGCATTTATTGAAATAGTGCCAACGGATACCGTAAAATATGAAATAGATAAAGAGAGCGGATATCTGAAAATAGATCGTCCTCAAAAATATTCAAACGTATTGCCCTGTTTGTATGGGTTTATTCCCCGAACCTATTGTGGAAAATTGATAGGCGAATATTGTGCTGAAAAAACCGGAAGAACTAATATTATTGGAGATGGAGATCCTTTGGACATTTGTGTTTTTACAGAGCGCAACATTTCTCACGGCAATATTATAATACCTGCGCTTCCAATAGGCGGTTTCAGAATGATAGACGGCGGACAGGCAGATGATAAAATAATTGCAGTAATGCAAAACGACGAAATATATTCAGGTTGGGATGATATTGACCATCTTCCACCTTCTTTATTGGAGCGATTAAAACATTATTTTCTGACTTATAAAGCAATGCCCGGAACTCCGAATAAGGCGGAGATAACTCATACTTACGGTAAGGCTGAGGCGCTGGAAATAATCCAGGTGTCAATTGCAGATTATGCTGATCTTATAAAATAATATGATCGCAATTTCTGTGCAATTTGTGGAAAGAAATGGAATGCTGTATTTTTGAAAATATTAATAAGATATACCATTCAGTTTTCATATTGTGTAAATTGGTGTTTTCTTGTGAAAGCGATTGAATAAAAGGAGATAAATATGTCGGACAAAACAAGTTTATATTCTCCCTTGTTAGTGGAAACTGCATGGGAAGTTTGCAATCAGGTGGGAGGAATCTATACCGTTGTGCGAAGTAAGGTGCCTGAGATCATTGATAAATGGGGAGGACAATACTGTATGATAGGACCTCTGCTTCACACAAAATTACCTGCCGAATTTGAGGAGATTTTTGTATATGATGATGATTTCGGAAGAGCTGTTTTAGACATGCGTAAATTAGGATTTGAATTACACTATGGCAGATGGCTGACCGATGGAAAACCAAAAGTGGTTTTAATTTCTCCCATGCAGGTGTATGATAAATTAAAAGAAATAAAAACACAATTACTGCACGATCATAAAATAAATATTTTTAATCCGGACGACTTGTTACAACAGGTAATTTGTTTCGGACATTTGGTGTATGAATTTTTTGCCGTGTTGGAAAAAAATGCAAAAGGTGAAAATATCATTGCGCATTTTCACGAATGGATGACCGGTATGCCAATCTCCTATATCAAAAAAGAGCATCTGAAAATAAAAACGGTATTTACAACACACGCAACTTTATTGGGAAGATACATTGCTGGCAACGATCAAAATTTTTATCGTAATTTAAGCAATTATGACTGGCTTCAAATGTCGCAGAAATTTTATATAGAGGCGCAAACCCGCATGGAAAGAGCCGCTGCAAACGACTGTGATATTTTTACAACGGTGAGTGAAATAACCGGAAAAGAATGCGAATTTTTATTGGGGCGCAAACCTGACATGATCTTACCAAATGGTATTAGTCTCCCCAGGTTTTTGGCTACACACGAATTACAAAATCTTCATGGACAATTCCGAACTAAAATTGACGAATTTGTGATGTCGCACTTTTTTCATTCCTATACTTTTGATCTGGATAAAACAGTGTATTTTTTTACTTCGGGAAGATATGAGTATCACAACAAAGGATATGATCTAACACTTGAAGCGTTGCGTCGATTAAATGAAAGGATGAAAAAGGAGAACATGGATAAAACAGTTGTAATGTTCTTTATAACAAAACGACCTTTTGAAACCATTAATCCTTTGGTTTTACATGCGCGAGCCGCTATGGATGACATTCGCGCTACCTGCGAAGAAATGTTAAAACAAATACGCGAAAAATTATTTAAAGCAGCAGCAACCAATGTTGATCCGAATGTTCCGGAATTAAATGATTTTATTGATGATTATTGGAAATTCCGATATCGCAAACAGATACAAAGTTGGAAGAGTGACCTGTGGCCGATAGTGGTAACACATAATTTAAAAAATGATGCCGGTGATGAGATATTAAATTATTTGCGCACGCATGATCTCATAAATAAACCGGGAGATAAGGTTAAAATGATCTATCATCCTGATTTTGTTGCAGCAACATCACCTTTATTCGGTATGGAATATCCTCAATTTGTAAGGGGATGTCACCTAGGTGTTTTTCCGAGTTATTATGAACCGTGGGGATATACGCCTTTAGAATGTGTTGCACGTGGAGTTCCGGCAGTTACGAGTGATCTCAGTGGATTTGGAAATTATTGTCAGACGAAATTTCGCAATCTCGATGACCGTGGAATTTATATTGTAAAAAGAAAAAATAAAACCTTCGACGAAAGTGCAGAGGAATTAGCAGAGACCATGTATAATTTCGTACAACTAACGCGCCGTGAAAGAATTATTTTGCGCAACACAGTGGAGAGTTACGCTGAAAATTTCGATTGGAGCAATCTTGCGGTTAATTATGAGAAAGCATATCAGATGGCGTTGCAGACTTCGTGAATCGTGAATCGTCATTCGTGAATCCGGGAGGGGAAAGTCATGAGTCAATGGTCATTAGTCAAGGGTAATAAAATAGAGCTTTCCTGAGTCATACTCACCACTCACTGATTATTCACTTGGTGAGTAGTGAATGGTGAGCGTTTGAATGGTGAGTGGTGAGTTCGACTGCATCGTGATTTTACTTCGAATTGAGGGAATGAGGTATGAGTGATGAGTAATGAGTTTTGATCCGAGCAGGATCATACTCACCACTCAGTCACCTATACTGTAATTTTCAAGCCATCGATAAGTACAACTCATTCCTCATTTCGAGCATAAAAAAACCCGCTGAAGATATCAGCGGGTTTTTTTTAAAATTAGTTTTAATTACAATTTAACAATATTACCTGAAGTAACAGCCTCACCTGCAACTACGCGGTAGATATAGCTACCTGCAGGAAGTGAAGTTACATCAACAGAATAAGATTGAATTCCTACTGCTGAAGTATTGTTTGTAGTTGAAGATACTTCTTCACCCATCAAATTGAAAATGCTGATAGTAACATCACTTGCATTTTGCAATGTGAAGTCAAAACTTGCATTAGTTGAAACCGGATTTGGAGAAACAGTAACAGCTCCTAAACTGGAAGGAGTGTCGAAGATTCCAAGAACGATTGGATCAGATCCATCGCATTTGAAGCAATGATCCCAGCAATATTGTAACATAACATCTTGAGCAGGAATAATTAAATGACGATTTACGTTACCTGCGCCATCATCTGTTCCACAACCATCAGCACCAATTGTGTTAGTTGCATCCGTTCCTTCATTGGTTCCCCAATCGTTGTTTACAAATTTGTAAGGTTGATCTAAACCGATGGATGAATTAGGATAAGTTACAACTATACCCCACACATTGCCACCAAGGTCAGTTAATGCACAAGAAGGATCTGCAGGAGCCCACGCAGCCATAGGTGTTGCACCGTTCATGCCACCTGTTGCAGCAAAGTCGCCACCAATTCTGATACCACCTGCGCCAAGCACATTACCTGCAGCCAGATAATCAGTGATGTCAACCATGTAAGTTACATTTACCTGAGCTGTCATAGCAGCTGTGATAAACAGAACTGAAAAGAAAGAGTAAATTTTTTTCATAATAGATTTTTTTTAAAGCTTTAAAAATTAATATCCCCATAAAGTTAAAGATATTTTGAGAATTAGATTTAATATTTTTAACATTAATATTTTTGTTGAAGTGTATTTTAAACACTTTAGTCTTTTAACAATTTAAACAGGTGGTAAACGGCTATGTCATGCCCATGCATTATACCCTCTTCAGTGCTCTGTTTAAAATGAATTCCGCCATAGAACCTACTAATACTCGCTTCGTTGGCAGCATGGACAAAAGAGCTGAAGGTTCGGGAAGGAAGATCATAAATTGTTTCACTTGCATCGGTAAATATAAAGTTTGTACCAAAAAAGTAAGTAAGGATAGTTGCACTGGCACCTGAAACAGAACTGTGACCGCTAGTATATTCCGGAAAAGCCGGCGTTTGTAAAAAAGGTTTCCATTGAGGATCGATGTTTAGGTTGATATAAGTTTCAGGTCTTATAACATTGCTGTAAAATTTTTCAGCCCAGCAGGATATCAAAGCGTCGGCATTTGCAATGCTAACAAGGGCATACACCCGGGCCGCCAAAATAATATCGGTTTTTGTAAGTTCTATTGCAACCCGTGAAATATCCAACCAATGCCCTGCGGGAGAAAACTTCTTTTCTGCATATTGCATATGGCCTATGTATTTGGTAGTAAATGGATTATCATCCCAAAAGCGGGATATCAGTTTTTGTTCCTCGGATAAATTATTTCCGGTTTTATAAACATCATAGGCACTTTTATAAAAAACGGAATTGGTGTCAATACTGTATGGTAAACAAGGCTTCGGTTTGATTGATGTTGCAGAGTCTAAAACAAAGGTGCGAAGTTTACCCCAATACGGTTCAACCGCATCGGCATAATCGGGTGGAGTTGGAGCCCAACTTCCCTCCATTTCAATCAATGTGTAACGCGGAAGCGATCTTATCTGTTTATACCCATCAGAATCTGACCAGCCTATTATTTTTTCGGCAATTAATTTGCCGTACTCTTCAGAATCCTGATTTACTTTTTCTG
This sequence comes from Bacteroidota bacterium, assembly GCA_043727235.1. Classification (GTDB taxonomy): domain Bacteria; phylum Bacteroidota; class Bacteroidia; order Chitinophagales; family BACL12; genus UBA7236. The sequence continues at coordinate 1,831 of JAYSYX010000232.1, read as the reverse complement.
ATTCGATAAATGCATATTTTATTCGAATTTCCGATATGTAAAATAATATTGTTTCCTCCGAAAATAATAGACCTTTAGCAGTATAATATAAAGCGTAAATCCCTGCCAATTTGTAATTTATTTCCATGTTGTTTTCGGGTAAAGGCAGAATAGGAAATTGATTTAAGTCTTGTCCTAACGAATGATATTCCTCAAAACCCATTTGCATAACCTCATAAGCAGCGATTGTAGAATAAGCATAAATTCTACTCGCTGCAGGAGCAGAAAATACATCGTGTACTATTGCATTGGTAACATTTTTAACAGCAGTATTTATTAATTCAGATTGAGCTTCTGCACTTTTGCAATGGAAGAATAATAAACATGAAATTAATAATATATTTAGTTTGTGCTCTTTCATTCTTTCATTTTTCATTCTTTCATTTTCTTCACCTTCCCTCAAACCTCACAGGTTTCCAAAACCTGATGAGGTTGAGGGCCGTTAATTACTTCATTAATAAAACCTGAGCTGCTTCATTTTGTTTTACAATTATAAGATATTTCTTGCCGGCTATTTTAACAAGCTGCATATTTTTTGTTTCGCCGGGGATGTTTAAACCACTTTCTATGTTGGGAATTGAGTTAAAATTTCCCTTTCCATCACCCTGAAGCAATAGTCCGAAACCCGCATCCATTCTACCTAATTCAGGTCTTATTCCGTGGTCGTTCCCGGCAACAACGATATCTGAATTTCCGTCTGAATTAAAGTCGTGAATTACACTGGAATTTATTGGAAACCACTGTGCTTCTGAAGGAAGTTTTTTAATGTTTAATTTTTCTCCTCCGATATTTTCTAAATATAACGATTCAAAAATTTCTGTTTTTAGAATCGGGATATCAGTCAAATTAATTTCAGGAAAAATAGTTTCCATGCTTGCATTTGCATAATCTTTATAATAAACATATTTTTTCTTCAACATATTTATCTGATCCAAAAGATCGTCGCGTGATGCAAAAGGATGAGAAATGCTATCACTATAATAATAATTTAATATAGGATCCAGACTGCCATTTTTATCGAAATCGTATGCATATAAAGTTGCCGGTTTCGAAACACTTGCTTTTATCTGATTATTTGTTCCGCGATTTCCAACTACAAGATCACTATCTCCATCCTTATCAAAATCGGCAGCAGAAATACAGTTCCACCAACCGGAGGTATTTGTAAGCCCGAATTGTTCTGTAGCCTCTGTAAACTTTCCATTTTTTTGAAGGAAAATGCGAATTGGCATCCAGTCGCCAACGATTATCAGGTCAGCCTTTGAGTCATTATTTACATCCATCCAAAGGGCATCATTTACCATTCCTGCATTAAGTAGTTCAGGGCAAATATCTGTAGTAATATCAATAAATAAACCTGAATTATTTTCCAAAATTGCACTAGGTGGCGACAAAGGAAATTTACCCGGAATTAATTTCCCACCAACAAAAAGATCTTCATCTCCATCAGCATCAAAATCAAATGATTTAACACAGGATTTACTGTGGTACTTTTTATTGATAGAATCATTTAATAGAATCAATTTTCCTCCGGCTGAATTGATGTATAATCTATCTTTATAAAACACTGAGTTTTCCGGATATTCATTTCCTCCACTTACTACGTAAAGATCATTATCTCCATCATTATCTGCATCAAAAATAATAGCATCCACATCTTCAAATGCAGAATCATTTTCAATGGTATTATTTTTTGTAGGAATAAAATTTCCTGTTTCATCGCCCAAAAATATTTTTCCTTTTTTATTTTTTGATCCCCCAATATACAGATCGGGAATTTTATCGCCATTAA
>JAYSYX010000231.1:0-1561 GCA_043727235.1 Bacteroidota bacterium | reverse complement strand
TTATACTTATTTCAGATTGGAGGAGAAGGGGGCAAAAAAAATAATTGAAGAAGTAAAGAATAGTGTTACAAATTGGAAAAAAATTGCGAAGGAGGTTGGAATATTGAGGGGGGAGATGGAGGGGATGAAGGGGGTGTTTGAGAAGGAATGATAATTTTTTGTAGCAAATAATCATTGACAACACAATTTTAACTCCGTATTTTAAAACAAAAACACTATTAATTAGTTTGCTTAATCTAAAAATTTAATTATGAAAATAATAATTTTAATATTCGCCTTACTTCCATTTGTTTTGAGAGCTCAGTTACCACCTTGGAATACAAAAATAGTTATCCAAAACCCTTCTGGATCTACTGATACAGTTTGGATTGGGTGTGACGAAAATGCTAATATTGGCTTTCAGGAGTCTTTTGATATTCTTGATACGAATCTCAATCGACCTGTTGCAATTAGATCGTTTGATATTGAAGTAGAAAACGAGTTTGAATTCAGCACATGCAGCAATTTGAAGAAAGATATTAGAAATTTCACGGATACTGAAATAATCAAATTTTCTTTAATTGTCATTACTGATGAATATCCTGTGGGGCCTGAATTTGTGCTTCGCTTGGATTCCCTTGATTTTAATTATAATTATGAGGGGTATAGATTAACTACAGCTTGGTTAGTATCTGAACTTGGATATCTGAATGGAGTTGACAATGATTCTTATTATTTCTTTTCAGTGATTTTAGAAGACGGAGATACAATACCAAGCTTTATTATTTCGCTTGCAGATATGTATCCCTTTGATTCGATAAGTGAATGTTCTAACAATAGCTGGGCAATGAAGTTAAATCTATTTATTGCATTTAATATGTATCCTGTTGATGTCAAATCTCTTGATTTTTCATCACAAATAAATATTTTTCCCAATCCGGCACATGATTTTGTTACAGTATTCAATCAGTCGCAGGAACAAATTTTAGCGGAATTTTATGATTTTAGCGGGTGTCTGCATATGAAGACCGAACTTGAAATACACGGACAATTTTTAATCAATATTTCAACCTTACCTTCAGGTATTTATTTTAAGAAAATTATTAACACAACCAATAGTGAGTTTACTATAAAGCAGTTTATTAAAACTTAAAACTATATAATATGAAAATAATAATTTTAATATACTCCTTTTTTCCATTTGCTTTACGAGCTCAGTTACCACCTTGGAATACAAAAATAATTGTAATAAATCCTTCCGGATTTACAGATACTGTTTGGGTGGGGTTAGATGAGGAGGGAGATGCTGGATACCAAGAATTATTAGATATTATTGACACTGATCTTAATCATCCAACCGGAATAAGAGCATATGACAGCGGGGTAGAAGCAGAATTTGCATTTGGTACTTGTACTAACTTAAGGAAGATATTCGACAATTTACAGATGAAGTGCCTATTGTTTACACTTTAATTACATCAACGGTGGAATATCCTGTTGGCGAAGATTACACAATACATTGGGATACCTTAGATTTTATGTATGAGCATGATGGAATGCGATTGAGTGCCGTATGGATCAC
>JAYSYX010000230.1:0-3793 GCA_043727235.1 Bacteroidota bacterium | reverse complement strand
TTCCGCCGGATACGTCTATAAATGCGCCGGTAATATAGGATGCTTCATCGGATAGCAACCAAAGAATTGCATTGGCTACCTCACCCGGTTGACCACCTCTTTTCATCGGTATAAATTCTTTCATTCTTTCTACCCGGTTTGGTTCACCTCCCTTACCGTGAATGGTTGTTTCTATAATTCCTGGTCTGACAGCATTTACCCGAATTTTATCCTCTGCCACTTCTTTGGATAAGCCAATGGTCATTGTATCTATTGCTCCCTTGGTGGATGCATAGTCAATGTATTCAGATGGTGCACCAAGCTTTGCAGCCATGGAAGAAATATTTACAATACAGCCACCTTTACCGTTGTTTTTAACTGACATTCTTTTTATAGCCTCTCTTGCACAAAAGAAGCTGCCAAAAACATTGGTAGCAAATACTTTTTGAAGTCTTTCTCCGGACATTTCAAAAAGTTTTTGTTGAGGCTCAATAATACCTGCATTATTTACAAGAGCATAAATTGGTCCTGCTTGTTCGTCTATTGAAGCAAATAAACTTTCAACCTGTTCTTCCCTGGAGATATCTGCCTGAAATGCAAAAGCCTGTCCGCCCTGGCTGTTAATATCTGTTACAATTTTATTGGCAGCATCCTTATTTTTTAAATAATTAATGCATACAATATAATCCTTTTTGGATGCTAAGTAAGCAGTAGATGCGCCAATTCCGTCACTTCCACCGGTTATTAAAATTACTTTTCTCATTTAGTTGTGCCATTTTAAAACAGAAAACAAAAAGTTGCAATAGCGAGGAAGGGATATTTGAAAAAACTACGGCTACCGGCAATAATGAATAAAAATATAAGGATGAAATTACCGAAAAGTTTTTGAGAAAGAGGCAGGAAACAATTTGAACGGCAGCAAAGTTAACAAGTCATGTATCAACTTTGTCAATTAAAATGTAACTGGTTGTACCTGCAAGGATAGATTGGGAAAGGTTCAACAATAGTCATCCTCCCTGTACTTTCTTATTTTTTTTATTGAATGGGTATAAAACTCCTTTTGCCCAAAATAAGTATTGTTAACTTTTTTCATGGGCCGGGTCTGTCATTCCTTTTGGCTTGAAGGTAGTTAGTTTTACAACCTTTGTTTTATCTCTCAAAATGGGTGGAACAGCAAGTTTAGCCTGTTCATGACTTTCGGCCTCAATAATGGCATAGGCAGTATGGTCATTGTCATAACACCCCCATTCAAAATGAGTTAAAAACCCTGCATGGTACTCCCTGAAATATTTTACGGCCATTCGGCAATCTTCGGCGGTATGACTGGATAATACTATATATCGATCCATTGAGAGGTGTTTAAAATGAGTAATAAATTTACAAATAATAGTTCATAAGCGATTTTTAAGGGCTTCTTTTTTGAAAGAATTGTAGTAAGTTCAATATGGTTGGATAATAAATTTGAAGAATACTTTAGCGGGGTAAGAAGTGGCATGACTGCGGGCGGTAAGCATTGCAGATATGGAGATATTTGAAAAATGTTCCTGCCGCGGAAATGTTGTTTAGAAACAGCAGGATGAAACTGCCGTAAAATTCATTAGAATAAGTGGAAAAGGTTCATTGTATTCCGGAGTTGGTTGTGCCTCGAATAACTCCCCGTTAGGCGTCGGGGGTATTATTGTTCATTTTATACCGGAGGTAGTTGTGTCACAGCCCCAAGGGTTGCTGATCAATTTTACGTAGGGTTTTGATCAATCAATTCCAGGCGTTTGATCACCGTGTTTTTGGGTAATAATGTACCGGGTGATAATACTGCATTCGCTCCAATTTTTGAATTGTCACCTACCAGGGAACCAAACTTGTTTGATTTAGTGTCTATTGATTCTGATTTGTAAAATACAAAAATCCTTTTATCCTCTCTTTCATTAAAATGGTTGGCAGTGATAGAGCCGGCTTCAAAATTGACAAGACTGCCAATTATACTATCTCCAATGAAATTAAAATGTGCAATGGAACTGTTTTCAAAAATGATGCTTGATTTTATTTCACAGCCTGTACCAATTTTTACCGACTCTGTCAGGAATACTCCCTGTCGCAGGTATGCATTTGAACCAATAAAACAGTTCATCCCAATTATTGCAGGCGATTTTATAATGACATTACTTTCAATTATTGCAGTCTTGTGAATTGCAATATCATTATTTATTTCAAATTCATTACCAAGGGTCGAAAATAGGTCATTGATAATTTCTGAAATAGCATGAACTATTTCCCATGGCTCTCTCCCATGTTGTTCAATATATTTTGGAAAGGAATGTATGAAATGGCTAATTAATATCATTTTTGATAAAGATCTGTTATTTTATAATTATTCTCCATTATTTGCCACTTCTTTAAATGTCCCTTTGTTATAAATAAATAAAAAAGCAACATAAATTATCCAGAGAATGGAGAATGCAATTAAACCTATTAGATTGTATAGAACATCCTCCGGGTCATAACGGCCGTGTATTCATACACGGAAAAATTTATTGGAATATGCCTGAGCATACTCTATGGACATTCCAAATAAGTAAAGAATTCCAAATATCAATAGGTGCCTGGTAATACTTTTGTTTGTAAATAGCAGATTTTAGAATACTGCAGCGATAAAATAAAAAAGTGAATGTAATTTCTTATCAAAATGCCTGAAGACTTTTGGTAGTTTTATCATAAATCCAATTATAGAAAATCCAAGGCAGGTACTAGCCAAAAGTATTTTTGTCCATTTACTTAATGATAATTTCATCAATTGATGTTTTAAAGCAGGCTGTCAAAAATAGGATTTTGGAGCGATTAAATAAAAATGTTCCGGACTTTAGGACGCCAGATGGATTGCTGCTAATGTTTTGCATTGCCAAAGGGCAGGGTATTCAATGCTGGTCCCCCCGGTGGAAATGTTGAAAAGAACTATGATTATAAAATTATCGTAAAGTTATTTAGAAAGAGTACCGCCTTAAACCAAAGCTAATAGCGAACTGCAGCCGAAGTTTGCTTGTGCACCCCGGACTTTTGGCGATGTATGGTTGGGTGCAGACTATGTTTGACGTTTGCTGGTTGATAGCAACTTTATATCTCTTACAGATATGAATTTGTCCCAGCCTTTTCGTTGCAGTCCTTTTATTAAAATCTTATCACCGGTCCATAACTTCCTTTTGATATGATCTGTTAGGGCAACATATTCAACGTCATCGATATCTATATCTTGAAGCAAGCTGATTGCAGATTTAATATATTTTTTTGGAATTAATCTGACGTCTACAACCTTAATTTTCTTTTCAAGAAGTGACAATTGCTTTCTGAGCTCAGATTTTGTGTAACCAGTCACTTTTAGAAGTTTGTCAGAATGTTCTAAAATCTCTTCGAACAACAAGTTGGTTGAATAAAAATTCAATCTTTTATTCGACTTAAAAATTAGTTTGGCGATTTCGCCGTCGATATTTAGAAGTGAACTATATAGAATATTTGCATCGACAACAATTCTCATAAACCTACTCTGGCTTTTAGCTTGTTGAAGCGACCTTTTTTAGTAATCGCAAGTAAGTTATCCAAATCCTTCTGCGAAGCTTTGGATTTTATAGCAATTTTTTTGAATTGGAAGTAATCAATAATATCAATCAATTCATCAATGTTTTGAGTTGATGAAAATCGCAAAATTATTTCTTTATCTGTAGATTCTATTTTCATATGGATCAAATATAAGAAAAAATTGGCTCGGTTGGAATAGTCGTTAGTCTGCGCCCAACTAATTTTCAGATGCGATAAAACTAAAATA
>JAYSYX010000229.1:0-10073 GCA_043727235.1 Bacteroidota bacterium | reverse complement strand
TTTATTATTTGGGTTTTCTATAACCACCTATTTTATTAGCATGTGGCTAAATAATACATCAACCACCTTAATGATGTTGCCTATCGTTTTAGCTGTTGTGGATCAAATTCACAGTGGAGACGACAAAAAGAAAACTGGTTTAGCTGCAGCTTTATTGTTAGCAGTTTCCTTTGCATCATCCATAGGAGGTACAGCAACATTAGTAGGTACCTTACCCAACATGGTAATGAAAAACTTTTATGACGAAAGTTTTCCTGATGGAACTCCACTTACATTCTCGAATTGGTTCGTAATGGTTTTCCCAATGAGTTTATGTATGCTTGCTATCATGATCGTTTTATTTCGAATTTTATTTTTGAGGAAAAGCGATCATTTAAAACCGGATATGAATTTCTGTCGTGAGGAAAAAATTAAATTGGGTAAACCCGGATTTGAAGAAAAGGTGATCGCCATTGTTTTCGGAATTGCAATTCTGCTATGGATTACGCTGGATGATAAAGATTTTGGGAATTTTACTGTTTATGGATGGCGACATTTATTGCCAAACGGAGATTTTGTCGGGGAAAGTTATGTAGCCATTTTTATGGCGGGTGTTTTATTGTTTTTCCCATCTAAAAATATCAAGAACAGCACAATTGTTACCTGGGAGGAAGTGAAAAAAATTCCAATCGGAATCATCTTTTTATTTGGCGGAGGATTTGCACTTGCTAAGGGTGTGGAAGTTTCAGGATTGGATAAATGGATAGCAGGAAATTTGATAGGACTTCAAAATTTACCCATGTGGCTGCTAATTTTTATTTTATGTATAATTACTACACTATTTTCTGAATTTGCATCCAATACTGCAACTGTGAATGTATTTATGGTAATAATGATACCTGTTGTAATTCAATTGGGATTACCACCATTAATGATATTAATGCCAATTACCATAGCAGCAAGTTATTCTTTTATGCTTCCGGTCGGCACCCCACCCAACACCATAGTCTTCGCTACCGAAAAGATATCCGCACGCCAAATGATGCGCGCCGGTTTCTGGCTCGACCTTTCAGGTGCGTTTATAATCACTCTATTCATCATGTTACTAGGATACCTGTTCCTGATGTGAAGTCATTGCGAGACATTGCGCAGCAATGTCGAAGCAATCCCCCCAATGTTACCTTAATTCCCAATACTTGCCCCGCAAGGCCGAAGCAACTAAATAAAAAACCCCTCCAATCCGGAAGGGTTTTTAAATATTATAAGTATTTATTAATGCGCAACTACAAACTTAACTGTTTGATTAACACCATTACTTTCCATTTTCACGAAATAAATACCATTGGCGAAATTAGTAACATCAACAGTGTAAGAATGATCACCCGCTGATAAGTTACTTTTAGTAATAGAATTAATTTCACGACCTAAAAGATCAACAATTGCGATATTCATTTCTTCCGCAGATGTGAGGTCAAAATTTATTGCGAATTCTGACTGCGCAGGATTAGGATAAATACTAAATGCAGAAACAGCATCAATAGTATTAATTGCAGTTTCATTTGCAACTTTTAAAGCAACTGCTTTTTTGTAACCCACATTTTCAGTACCCTGAACAATTAATCCTCCCGCATCATTAAATAATTTAAAATATCCCGAGCCTGTAATACCATCACCACCTGTATCGAAACAATTAAAAGTATAACATCCTAAACCCGGTAAAGTAATATCCTCATCAAAAACTATTTCGTTTTTATCGCCATTTGTATATGGTCCTTCTTCGTAAATCTGTTCACCTGTACTTTCGTCAATGATCTCCCAACGTAATTGTGTCGGATAATTATCTGTTTTAAATTCAAGGTGAATTACCATACTGATATTATCTTCATAACTTATGGTTGTTGAAATCGTATTATTATCTGTAATATCATCTGGAGAAGTTATTTCGATATCGATATCAGCTTCAGGACTTGTTAAAGTTACAGAACCAATAACGATCTCTTCCATTTCATATATGCTTAGATCTCCTGACCAGTCGTAAGAAAGTAATTCTGTTCCATCTTCAAATGCTTTAATAGTGCAAGAAGTAAGAGGATCGAATCCCATATTTTGAATATTTATGGATAATTCCACATCTGAACAACCAACGGTTTCGCCGGTATACGACATGATACTTGGGTCAACAGAAGCACTTGCAATCTCGCAACTTGCTATGGAATTGTAAAGAACAGTTTCAGAAACCTGACCAACTTCTTTTATAATTCTATTCGGACAAATACGATAAATTGTAGGGAAATAAGCTATTTCATAGTCGCTTACAGCATCGTAACTCGCTTCACCCACATGTGTTAGGATAATTGGATAAGGTGTGCCTGAAACCCAGTTACCCTGGGTACCTGCGCCTATACCATTTAATTCATCCAGAGTGCTGAAACCATCAGCTTCTATCATAAATACCATCACCTCATTTGTTCCATCTGGACCATAATTTTCATATAAAGATTCAAGACTGCCACCTGTATGGTAACTCCAGCAAGGCCCACACCAAACGGCAGAATAGTCGAGAAAAACGCTTTTACCTTCATTCAAAATGGTATATAGATTCCATTGAACACCGTTGATATCAGTCAGGGTCCAATCTGGTGCTATGCTTCCTTCTTCTAACTGAGCTTCAGCCTTATTACTGATCAGTAAAAGGGAGGTTGACAGGAGGATTAGGGAGAGGAATTTTTTCATCATAAGATTATTATTAGGTAACAAATATAATGATATTATTAATATTCAAATTTAAATGTGTATACATCTAATTGTGGAAAATAGGTCCCTCCTGATTCAAGGGCATAAAAAAACTCCTGTAATTAAACAGGAGTTTTAGTGTATTGTAGTTTAATTGAAATCAATGAAAAACTGTGAATTTAACAGCAGCGTTATTTCCACCCTCTGTCATTTTCACAAAATAGATACCATTTGCCATATTAGCTGTAGATACCTCAAAAGAATGTGAACCGGAAACCAATGATGTATTGGTAATGTCAGCGATCACTTTTCCATACATATCAACAACACTGATTGCGATCTTTGCAGTTTGATTCATATTAATATCAAATGTAAAGGAGGTATTTGCAGGATTGGGATAAAGGAAAACACCATTTAATGAAGCAATGTCTTCTATTGCTGTTTCGTTATTCACTTTCAATGCATCAGATTTTTCAAATCCAACATTTTCACCACCTGAGGTGATCAAACCGCCATCAGCAGAAAATATTTTGTAGTAAGCAGCACCTAAAAGGCCATCACCATATGAATCGTAGCAAGTGAAGGTATAACATCCAATTCCTGATAAAGTGATTTCCTCATCATAAACAATCTCATTTGCATCACTGTTTGAATATGGACCATCTTCTGCCAAAACATCCCCTGTGCTTTCATCTACAAGCTCCCAACGTGTTTCAGTAGGATAGTCGTCCGTTTTAATCTCAAGCTGTATAACTACTGTTACATCATCTTCGTAGGTAATGATTGCTTCTATGCTGTTATTCAATTCGTTATCATCAACAGAGGTAATGCGAATTTCAATATCAGTACTGGCATCTGTTAAAACAACAGTACCCAAATTAACGTTATCGATCTGATAAGTTGTAAGATTTCCTGTCCATTCAACTGAAGCAATTTCAGTTGCGCCATCAAAGGCAGTGATAGTACAAGCCGTAAGTGGATCAAAACCCATATTCTGAATTGTGATCTCAAGATCTACTTCTGAACAGCCAATAACTGGTCCGTCGTAAGTAAGGATACTTGGGTCAACGTTAACAGAAGCAGAAGCACAATCATCGATTGAAGCGTAAAGAACAGCGGTTGAAGCCTGGCCTACTTCCTCAATGATCCTGTTTTGGCAAACACGATAGATAGTTGGGAAATACCCGATCTCATAATCTGAAACCACTGCATAACTAGGATCGCCTGCTTGAGTTAGAATGATTGGATATCCGGTTCCTGAAATCCAGTTACCCTGAGTGCCGGCACCTATACCGTTGAGTTCATCCATTGTACTTGCGCCATCACCTTCAATGTAAAATACCATCACTTCATTCGTTCCGTCAGGACCGTACATATCATATAAGTTTTCAAGATTTTCTGTGTTGTGATAACTCCAGCATGGTCCGCACCAAACAGCTGAAAAATCGAGGAAGACACTTTTGCCTTCATCAAGCAGAGTGTATAGATTCCACTCTACACCATTAATATCAGTTAAGGTCCAATCGGGAGCCAAGGATCCGTTCTCTAACTGCGCTTTGGCATTCGTGTTGCCAAAAACTACAATTCCGAGAACAAAAAGTAAAGAAAGGTAAATTTTTTTCATAATTATTAATTAAAAGTTTTATCATTCAAAGATAACAATTACTCCTAATATTTATAAACCTTAACAAAGTTTACCACTTAATTTTACCTTGAGGTGATATTGGCGACAATCAAAAAAAAATCCCGCCGTAAGCAGGATCCTTTATAATTTTCTAATTCCTATTCATTATCGCCTCCTGTGGCAGGATCCGTAATCAATGCGCACTGTTTCAACATTTCATCCACTTGATCTTCACCCCAATTTGGGTGTAAAGCGGATTGGGGTTCGAAAACAATATAATTTTGTTTGGACTTTGCTAACATCTGGCAGCCAGGTTCTTTCCCTCCGCCAAATTGCGGCGGTGTATAAAATAAAGACCGTCCTAACATATAGTAAGAGCGTGGGTTGGTAGGGTCAATTTGCATGGCCTCATTCATCAGCAACATACTTTGCATACCCATCGACTGTCCACGAGTCATTGGATCAACCATAATACGTCCGCCCAAAACCATACTTCTCAATACCAGTATTTCCGAATTTTTGGGTTGAAGCGAATCCGCAACCTTTGCATGTTTTTCCGCAATATCTAAAATATCATCTGTTTTCGCGTTGTCGTTGTAAATAAAAACTGCAGTACAACGTGCGAGTGCCGAATAATAATAAGGCAACCACATATTTTTCTCCGCCAAAGCAATTCTTTCAAATTTATTAGCGATAACCATAAATTGATCTCCTGATTTGAGGGAATCCATTTCGGCAAGTGTTTTTGTCATTGCATCATTGTACTTCGCACTTTGTCCGAAAACTGTTGAAGCGGCGAAGCTTAGGGTTAAAATGAATAGTAGTTTTTTCATAATTTTTTTAATGTTTATATTTTGATGTATTGTTTAATGATATTTTATTTTTAATTTAATATAAAAGTATCACCTGCAATTACTCTGCCGATTCATCTATATCTATGTCATTCACGCGGCGGTCGTCACCATATAGAATTGACATGAATACTCCGAAAAATACTGTGCTTTTTACAGGGGCCTCACTAACTATCATATTTTCACCATTTGCCGAATACTGATAACCATAGATCTGATCTTGTTGTAAAACATTATCCCAGCTAATAAAGAATACAGTAAAATTACCCCATAAACTTGTTAATACACTCGCATTAATTGCAAGATTGTGGAGGTCAGGGGATACGTCGCTTAGAAATTCCTCTGCGTTAGGATTGTAATACGGCCATCCGCTGATATATCGGTATGTTGCGCCAACCTGTGTGTTTATAGATGGGATATAATGTTTATACACCAGACTTAAAATATTTTGTGCGGCAAAAGTAGGAGTAACTTCTTCGGGATAATCGGAGAATTTTCTTTTGGTGTCAAGGAAGGAATAGGATATCCAATAATCAGCATATTTTATCGATTTTTTATCGCGGAAAAAAAGATCAATTCCCTTCGCATAACCATATCCATTGTTGGAATAATCGAAATAAAAATTATCGATGTTAAATGAATCCTGAGTTATAAGGTCGCTGTATTTTTTATAATATCCTTCAATTCGAAAAGTGCGATCATTGGTAATGTATTGATAATTTAAAATATAGTGCGTTGCTTTTTCATATGCCAAAGGATTTGTTTCCACTACATATAAATAATTCGGTTGTGGTGTTTGATAAAAATCGCCGTAAGCAAAAGATATCTGAGCATTTTTACTTGTTTTGTAGGCAAGTGAAACTCTAGGTGCCAGATTAAATTCACCAAGTGCCTCCGAATATTCTCCGCGCACACCAATTCTTCCTGCAATGTCGTTTGTGATAAAAATATCACTTTCTATAAATGTGCCGTAATAATTATCGTCAATACCAAAATTTAATTCACCGGCATTCTGTTCAAAATGTTGATTTTGATATTCTGCTCCGTACCGAATTTTAATTTTATTTGTCAGCTCATTATTAAAGGTAATTTTTGCCTGATACGATTCATCCGCGCGACCTAAATCAAATCCATCGATAACTATATCATCGTTATTTTTACTGTAACTCACACCTGCGGTAACTCCCCATTTATCCGTTAATAATTCGCGCCACGATGCATTTAAATAATTGTAATTATTTCCCAATTCAATATCATCCGTTTCCGGTAAACTGTCGATATCGGGAGTGCGAAGACCAAAATTTGAACTTTCTTTTTGAAAATAGACCTTCAATAATCCTGTCTGTGAAGTTTTTTGTCTGAAGAATAAACTTCCATCAATAGCTTCAATACTGTTTATCCACTCGAAAGTGGCTGGGTCATATACCTCATCAAATAAGGCAAGATTAGTATAATTAACCCCTCCGCCTAAAGCAGTTTTATCGCTGTTAAATTTTTGGGTGTGAAAAGCGCCTACAAAAATAGGTGCGATACTCACGCCCGAGGCGCTGTATTGAGGCATATCCTCAGTATTTAGAATAACGGCAGAGGAGAGTGCCTGTCCATACTCAGCTGAATATCCACCCGTACTAAAAACGGTACCCTTGAACATAAAGGGCTGGAATCTTCCTCGGGACGGCACATCAGGAACTGTTGAAAAATAAGGATTATTTACCGGCATTCCATCAATTATTGTCTTGGTTTCATAATCACTTCCACCGCGAACATATAGACCGTCATCATTACCAACTTTACTAGCTCCGGGTAAAGTTTCAAGAGCCCCGTAAATATCGCCGTCAGCGCCTGCGGTTGTAACAATATCCAGAGGTTTAAGAATGGTGTTTTTCTTTTCGTCGCTGGCTTCAAAAGCACCGGCCGAGATCACAACAGCATTTAACTCGTTGAACATTTCTTTTAGGACAATGTCCAAATTTATACCAGCGGTGTTAAGGTTTATGGTATCAGAATAATTTTCATATCCGATAAAGGAAACAATAAGGATCTGAGTTCCGGTTTCATATGTCGTAAATGAAAAATTCCCCACAGAATCTGTGGTAGTCCCATCATAAGTATCTTTAAGAATAATGTTTGCTCCCGGGAGTTTTTCCTTTTTAGTATCGGACACATTGCCGCTGATGGTGGTTTGGGCAAATGTTAAAGCGGTTAAAAAAGTGGATAAAATAAGGGTAAATATTTTTTTCATAATTGCCTGTTTGATCTGAATAACAAATCTGACGATAGTTTGTTAATTATATTTTACAAAGAAACAACGCTTTTTTTCTCAAATCAAAGAACTACAGATAAAGGGGTGAAAAAATTAGATAAACTGTATAATTAAATCGATGAATTTTGCATGAATAGTTCTGTATTGCCGAATTTTATTTAAACTTGCGTCAAAACACGGAAAATATGCCAATTGCTTTTATAACAGGGGCCAGTTCAGGAATTGGGAAGGCTTGTGCTGAAAAATTCGCATCTCAAAAATATGATCTTATAATTTGTGCAAGGAGGGATGATCGTTTGCAAAAACTGAAAGTTGCACTCGAAAAATCATTTGATGTAAAAGTACTGATCCTTGTTTTTGATGTTAGGAATAAAAGGGAAGCAGAACAACAAATAAGTTCTCTCCCCACAGAATGGAAAAATATTGATGTCCTGATCAATAATGCAGGATTAGCGGCAGGTCGTGATCTTTTTCAGGATGGAGATGTAGAAGATTGGGAAACAATGATCGATACAAATCTTAAAGGATTAATGTATGTAACAAAATTTTTGGTAGGAGGAATGATGGAAAGTAAATCAGGTCATATAATTAATATTTCCTCATTGGCGGGATTAGAAGTATATAAAATGGGTAATTTATATTGTGCTTCCAAACATGCGGTAACTGCTTTGAGTAAGGCATTGCGCATTGATCTTTTGCCCTATGGAATTAAAGTGACCAATATTTCACCTGGTTTGGCCGAAACGGAATTTAGCCTTGTTAGATTTAAAGGCGATGAAGAAAAAGCAAAAAATATTTATGAGGGTTACGATGCATTGAAAGCAGAAGACATTGCTGATGTTGTTTATTTTGCCGCAAGTCGTCCTCCACATGTTAATCTGGAAGAGATTACAATTTTGCCTACGGCGCAAAGTGATGCTGGGACTGTTTTTAAAAATTCGTAAATACTACTTTTGCAAAGTTTTAGTATCATTGGGGGATTGCTTCGAAATTGCTGGGCAATGTCTCGCAATGACGGTTAGCAAAATAATTGGTGAAGCATCAGGTATTACTGGGATGCAACCATTTTGCATATAATTTTTTATGATTGTCAGAAGCATTAGAGTCAACAATTATTTTGTAATACACCTTATCTGTTTTCTGAAGTTGGATCTCAAAACTCTGTATAATTCCACTGCGATTTATCATGCAGAGCAGATATGAACCTTCGTGAAGTTCTGCCGTAAGCGTTGGAAGAAGGGCAGGAGTGAATCGATAATTATTAATCGCAAGTAGTTCATCGTTTACATTTAACTTCCCTCTTTCTCCGGCAGAGTTTTTTCTAATTTGGGTGATGATGTTTTTATCATTTAAGATAATTCCGAGGTCTGTTTCAATAGTATCCTTCAACGAATTTTCCAAAGTGAGTCCGAGAGCCCTGAAATATTTTTCATAGTCAATTTTTTTAGTCCCAAAAACAAAATCCGCATAAAAAGAGCTGAGGTCAATACCGGCATATTTTTCCAGTATTAATTTAAATTCCGCCTCACTATATCCGCGATCTTCTTTTAGATAAAATGTTTCGTAAGCCTCTCGCATTACATCATCCAGTGAATGTGCAGCTTCTGAATATTTTATGATCTGCATATCCAATAACATTGCCAATACTCCGCCTTTGGTATAATAATTTACCTGTGCATTATTGGAATTTTCATTTTGGCGATAATATTTTATCCAAGCATCAAAACTCGCATGTCCTACAGGATGTATTGCATTTCCCGGAGCATTTTCAATATCGTTTATATTTTTCGCTGCAATTTCGAGATAAACTTCTTCCGCAATAATATTCGCCCTGCGCAAAATAATATCGTCGTAATAATTTGTGAATCCTTCAGCTATCCAAAGTGATGTTGTATAATTCTCTGACGTATAATCAAAAGGTCCCAAAGCCGCAGGTCGCAAACGTTTAACATTCCAGAGGTGAAAATATTCATGACTAACTAAACTAATGAATTCTCTATAACTGCTTTCAGGAGTATATCCTAATCTTTTAAAAATTAAGCTAGTGGAATTAAGATGTTCTAATCCGCCTCTGCCGTTATTGCTGTTCTGCAAAATAAATACATATCTTTTGTTTGAATATTTATCAGAATTGCAAGGATGATGTCCGAAAATAGAAACCTCCGTATTAATTATCTTAGTAATATCCGACTCTATTCTTTCGGCATTATAATTTCCTTCTCCATAAATAGCTAATTCGTGTTCCACTTCAGCGGCTACAAATTTGTAGATGCTGTGATTGCCAATTTCTATAGGGCTATCTATTAAAATATCTCTGTTTGGTGCAATTCGTTTCCAGGGATCATTGTCCACCATTTCCAAAGAAGTTGAAATGTTTTTCCAACCGGAATATGGGTGAAAATGTATCATTACAGGAACATCGAAAGCAACCGGATAAATAAATAATGCGGCCGGTATAATTGATGCATGCGATTCATCTAAAAATCCGGTTCTTACAGTTTCCTCAAAAGCATATACTTTGTATTGAAAGGTGAAATTATTTCCCGAATTATTAACCCGCCAGTTATTTTTATTTATTTTTTCTACCGGTAATTCGTTGCCATCCTCTGTATAAACTTTAATT
>JAYSYX010000228.1:0-10112 GCA_043727235.1 Bacteroidota bacterium | reverse complement strand
GAGGTTATGACAAATTATGTTGGCATAGTCCGCGGCAATGAACGAATAGAACGCGCAATGAACAGATTACATTTATTGTATACAGAAACGGAAAACATGTATGAAACAACTACAATTTCTCCACAATTATGCGAATTGCGCAATTTAATTACCGTTGGATTTTTGATAACACGCGGAGCGGCAGCCAGAAAAGAAAGCCGCGGATTGCATTATACAACCGATTTTCCCGACAAATCAGCATGGGCAGAGGACAGTTTGTTTTAAAAACCGTAATTTTGTAAATACTTTTTAGCAATTAATTCTGCATGAAACATTTTTTAAATGTATTTATTTTTTTATTTCTGATAAAAGTTTCCTCTACGCAGAATTATTGCGACATTGCCCGCTTCGATCAGTTGATCTTCGATTCTATTGATATACAATTAATATCAAATATCGAATATGGAAATGCAATTAATAATCTGGGCAATGATGAAAATCTGCACTTAGATATTTATCGCCCGAATCCGGCATTGGATACCATGGATAAAAAACCTTTGATCATGTTTGTGCATGGTGGGGGTTTGGTTGGGGGAAATAAGGACAGTGAAGGTGCCGTTGAACTCGGATATTTATATGCAAGAGCAGGGTTTGTTTATGCAAGTATAGATTATCGAATAGGTTGGGACAATGGTGAGGAGGAAGATGGCTGCGGCGGCGATACCATTGATCTTTTTAGAGCAACTTATAGGGCTGTTCAGGATGTGAGGGCTGCATTTCGTTTTTTAAAAGCAAATGCGGAAACCTACGGAATTGATACCAATTATATTATTATTGAAGGAAATAGTGCCGGATCACGCCTGGTAATGTTTGCCGCCTACGCAGAACAGGAAGATTACAGATCTGAATTTCTCGATGAAATGGGAAGTATCGATACTGCAGTAAATGATATTGTAAATTCAAATTTTAATCCAATTGCCATTATTACAGAAGCCGGAGGAATAGAAACTCCGGAATTATTATTGCGCAGGGAAATACCATTTCTGTTTTTTCACGGCACCTGCGATTCTATTGTTCCTTATTTTTCTGGCCCAACATTTTTTTGTTATGAACCTTTTGTTTATCCCTATTTACATGGAAGCTGGGAATTAACGGAAATGTTTCAGACAGAAGGACGCACCTATCAGTTTTATTCCGGTGAGGGAGCCGGACACGATGTTGCACCTCCTGATACCATTTATAATTATGCAAAAAGTTTTATAAAAGAAATTTTTTGCGGCAATCCAACTACAAAAGAAATTTATCGCGTAATAGGTAAATTTAAATGTGCCGTTGGAAATAACGGAGAATTATTTGTGGAAAGTTTATACCCGAATCCTGTATCCGATTATATTTATATGACCGTTACAAGTTCCCGAAACAGAGGTGTTGAACTTTCGATCTATAACTCGGTGGGACAAACTGTGTTCGATGCTACCCTGGATTTTTATCCGCCCATAAGGGAATATTCACTGGATGTTTCTTATCTCAGCCATGGCATTTATTATTTGCGCATTAGTCAGCGACAAGAGGTTTATGTGGTGAAGTTTGTTAAGTGAGGCGTGGGCAGTTAACAGTCAACAGTGGGCAGGTTGTATCATTGGAAAAATATCCTCCGAATAATAATATTTTCTCAATTCTATTATTCTGTTTGAAGGATATGGTGTTTAAATTTCATTCGAAATCTCACTCGATCCCACCCTTTGTTTTCCCGATTCCCGTGTCCCGATTCCCGCGTCCCCCATGCCTCATCCCATACAACTTCACATACCGCATAAAAACTCCCTTTGCAGCAAGTGAGCAAACGATAAATCCAACATAACCATCTAAAAATCCGAGATCAATTAGATAGTGTTTCCAAAAACGGAAAGCAGGTTTGATGATAAAGTGATAAAAATTTGGGTTTTGTACTTTTTTGGCAGTGTCGTTTGCGCTCCAGGTGGAGTAACGATCCCATTTTTCGAGGTAATGAAAAATATCTTTAAATGTGTAGTGTTGTAATTTATTTTTTAATTTGCCGATGTTTCCGGAGGTAATTATTTCTGCATGCACATGTTTTTCTTCGTATCTGCAGGTATCTCTTTTAAATAAACGAACAACCTTATCTCTTTGCCATCCGCTGTATTTTATTTCTTTTCCCATAAAATAATTTCTTCGGTAGATCCAAAAGGCATCGTTGGAAATTGTATCTGAAGAAAGTATTTTTTGTATTTCGGTTTTTAATTCAGGGGTGACGCGTTCATCTGCATCCACTAATAAGATCCACTCATGTGTGGCTTGCGGAATTGCACGATTTTTCTGACTTGCAGAATTAATATATTCACTTTGAATTACCCGGTCGGTATATTTTTTTGCGAGTTCAACCGTGTTATCTGTACTAAAAGAATCTACAACAAGAATTTCATCGCACCATGCAACAGACTGCAATACCGCTTCTATATTATGCGCTTCATTTTTGCAGGGTATTATTGCTGTTATTTTAAACATTGTTATTTGTTGCGGATGTTGTTTCTCGATTATCGTCGATGTATTTCTTTATCAAAAGTAAAAATAAAAGATAAAACGCAGATCCGAGCTGAATTTCCAAGGTATGTTCCGCTAAAAAGGAAAATAACATTATAACAAAGAAGACAGTGAACAATTGATTCTTATATCTTTTTTTACTCAGCCAAGGGTAAAAAATGGAAAGTAGAAATACCACCAATCCTACAATACCCGTAGATGCCAAAAAATAGACAAACTGATTGTGGGGTAATTTTGATCTTACGAATTCGCTGCCCGCATGTTGTTTGTAGAGTGCATCCATTTCATTTTTAATATCTCCTACTCCAACTCCTAAAACAGGATTTTTTTCTGCGATCTGGGTGCCGTAAATTATACTTAAGATCCTCTGCGCATCGCTGTGTTCCGGATGTAATTCTCCTTTTTTGATGAGGTCGAGTTCATATTTAAAATAACCTACCCTGCTTTTAAGTGATGGAATAAAATTGATGGCAGCAAATGCAAATGCTGCCAATAAGGCAATTGCGACCAAACCTTTAAGATATTCTTTTTTGGAAATAAGCCATTGGAAAATAATTACCAATAGAGCAATATAAAGCGTAACTATTCCACTTCGCACTGCAAATATGTGAATGAAAATAATTAAAAAAATTAATCCTGCCCAAAGGATATATTTTTCTTTTTTTGCATAAAACTGAAATTTATGCAACAATAAATATCCTCCGGTAATAATTGCAAAAGCCATTTCCAAACTAAAACGAATATGATCGCGCAGAGGAGCGGGAATAGGTTGCCCCTGCGATAATTGATGATTCAGTGTTTCATAATGTGTGAGGTAATTAATAAATACCACAACAGAGGCACCTAGTATTGTATAAAAGAAAATAGCCAGCCATTTATGGAATTCTTTTGTGGTCAATTTTTTAACAGCAGTAAATCCGAGAGGTATTGCAAGAAAAGGCAATTTCATTCTGCATCTATCCACCCAATAACCGGAATCATCAGAATAAAATCCCGAAAACAAATACACAAGAAATAACAAAATAAAAATTCTGTTCGTGGAATCGTTGACCCAGGCTTTTAGATTTTCTCCTGCCCTTATATTAATCAGTGCATTGCACAGAATCATAATAGTGGCAACACTCAAAACCACTTTTGATGTTACAAGACCTATAATTAACCCTAAAATTGCCAATTCGGCAAAAAACTTATTGGGAAAAACCCTTAAAATAGCTCGCATGCGTAGTGTTGGTTCGTAAACGTAGGGTCTATAGAGGTTGGGTTTTGTTTGGTTTAGGATTCAAAAATAGGAAAAATGCTGGAATTTAGGGGCTGATTCCTAAAAGAGTTCAGTTTTAAATGAATTTTGAGTTTAAAATTAGGACTGACAAACTATTAAGCTCATTTATTCAACCGTCTATTTAAATCGTAGTTATTACTACTGGCAGGAACAAACTCATAGATCATTACTCATTACTCATTATATAATTTGTCGGGTAACCCTAAAAGCCCTAATTTTATGGCCGTGGAAAATGGCAAATTGGTAAAAAAGGTAAAAGACCGAATCTTCAAAAAGGAGTTTTTGCCGCATATGGATGCACTGTACAACTTTGCATTTCATCTTACTCTCAACGAAGATGATGCAAATGATCTGGTACAGGAAACTTTTTTGAAGGCTTATCGCTTTATAGAATCGTATCAGCAGGGTACTAATGCTAAGGCATGGTTGTTTAAGATATTGAAAAACGGGTTCATCAACGAGTACCGTCGCAAAACCAAACAACCGGCGAGAGTAGAATTTGATGATATTGTGAGTTTTCACGATACAGAAGATGAGGGTAGAGTAGAGTACCTGGATCTGAGACAAGAGTTGTTTCAAGGCATGCTTGGAGATGAGGTTACCAGAGCATTAAATGAATTGCCCGTGGATTTTAAAACGATAATTCTCTTGTGCGACATAGAAGAATTTTCATACGAGGAGATCGCAAAAATTATTGATATTCCCATCGGAACCGTAAGATCACGCCTTCACAGGGCACGCAATATATTAAAAGAAAAATTACGCGAATACGCTCAACAAGAAGGTTATAAAGAAAACAGATAATTATGGACCAACAGCTACCTAAACACGATTGCCGCAATTTTGTAGAAAAAGTTTTTCTCGTTCTCGACGGCGAGCTTCCAGAAAAGGAGCGCAACTTATTTATAACCGATATTCAGCGCTGCAAGGGCTGTTTGGAACATTTTCATATCGAAAAAACCTTTAAGGAATTTTTGGTAGCCAAGGTTTCCCGAAAGGAGTGTACGGAAAAACTGAAAAATGATATTATTAATCAAGTGAAAGCAGAGCAGGATAAAGCTTAAGCCCGGAATAGAAATTCAACTACAGGTACCACACATCTTTTAAAGGCAAATTTTATCGCAAGATTCAGAACTGAAAATAAATAAATGTTTCGGCATTATTTCTTCCCAATAGAACAATAAATGTTATCACAATAAATAAAAAAAGATATTTGTATTTAAAATTAAAATCTCTTCTCATAAATACTGAAAATACAAATAAAACGCTTACAAAACAACAAATTATAAAATCGTAACTGGAAAAGCCGTTTAATATATTCATTATACTGAAATTAAATTCTGTGAATAATTTTTTATAGAATAAAACGGCTTCACTAAAACCTCTTACACGAAATACCACTCCACTTAATAAAAGCAAGTGAAAGGTCCATATGGTTAAAAATATACCTCCTGCAAAGGATTTAAATTTGGGTAAAAAAGTAATTCTTTTGTAAATTGCCTGAATAACAGCAATTATTCCGTTGATTAAACCAAATGCTATAAAATTTAAACTGGCGCCATGCCATATACCGATCAATAAAAATATAATAATAGTATTCAGATAAATTCTCCAATAGGCTGTAACACCTTTGTTCAAAGGGATAAACACATAATCGCGAATCCATAATGTAAGCGTGATATGCCAGCGGTTCCAGTATTCCGCTATACTTTTCGATAAGTAAGGCTGATTAAAATTTTCACTTAGTTTTATTCCGAATAATCGCGCTGTTCCTATCGCTATATCACAATATCCACTGAAATCGGCATAGAGTTGCACAGCAAAAAACAATAAAGCAATATATAATTGTGCACCGTTTGCTGTAGTTATATCCTCAAAAGTAAAATTCACAAATTGTGCAACAGTATCGGCAACAACAACCTTTTTAAAAAAGCCCCATATTATACGCGTTATTCCGTATTCAATATCCTTTTCTTCTAATTTCGCAGGATTTTTTAACTGAGGTAGAAGATCATTAGCTCTTTCAATGGGTCCTGCTACCAATTGCGGAAAAAATGAAACATACAAAGCAAAATATCCGAAATTATTTTCCGGTTTTGCTACTTTTCTATATACATCGATGAGGTAACTAAGGGATTTAAATGTATAAAAAGAAATTCCGATGGGTAATAACAAGGCACTTGTATTAAAAACTGTTTTATTCTCACCAGTGAAAAGGGAAGAGATGGTCTCGTTAAGGAAGTTGAAATATTTAAAGAAAAATAATATACCAACATCTGCAATAATTCCTATTACCAAATAAACTTTCCTTTTTTGTTTATTTGTTTCCTTACTTATCAAAAAACTTAAAAACCAACAAATGAAGGTGGAGCTAAGTAAAATTAATCCGTAAGACGGCTCGAAACACATATAAAAAAAGTAACTTGCCGCTAATAAAAGCACCCAACGGAAACGAAAAGGCAGTATATAATACAGCAGGATCGTTAAAGGCAGAAAAATTAAAAATTGTAAAGTGTTGAATACCACAGTGGTAAATCTCTTCAAAATTATTTATATATAAAAATTTACATAATATTGTCCCATGAACCGCGAAGAAATTCGAAATGTTATAACCCCCATCTTCAGCAAAGTGTTTAAAGAACCGGTACTGGTTTTAAAGGATGAGCATTCCGCAACGGATTTCGAAAAATGGGATTCCATCAACAATATGATCATTATGGCCAGGATAGAAAAGCTAGTTGGCATCAATATCGAAACTGCTGAATTGATCGAAATAAGATCGATCGGGGACTTGTTAACTTTAATTGAGAATAAAACAACCTGAAATGGAAATAAGGGGATTGAAATTACAAGACCTCATGGGAATGAAAATACTTTCCACGGGCTCTGCATTTCCTTCACCCGGTAGATTTGTAAGTAATTCTGAAATTCACGAAATGCGATTTGGGAAATCTTGGCAGGAGGTTTTCAAAGCAAAAAATTACAACATTGATTTTATAGAGACCGAACTTGGATATCAAGATCGTTATTGGACACATACACCCGGAACTCCAATTACATCAAACGAATTAAATTCTGCAGACCTGATGGAAAAGGCAGCAAAAATTGCGATAGAGAAATCAAATTTAGATACTAAGGAGATCGGTATATTTATAGCTGTTACTGTTACCTCACCAAGGTACACCAACAGCATGGGAACCTATGTGGCAGGAAAATTAGGGTTGAGATGCCCTTCATTTGAAATTAAAACAGGCTGCGCTTCTTCAATTTACGCTTTGATCTTAGCAGCTCAATTTATTAATTCAGGAACCAAACACGTGTTGATCGCATCAGGAGAAACTCCCAGCAAAGTAACCGGAACAGATACAAATTTATTATATGCGGTTGGAGATGGAGGTGCGGCGGTAATACTTTCAAAAACTGAAGATATTAAAAAGGGAATTCAAACAGCTTTTTTAGGAAGTGAGGGAACATATTCCGGTACCATGGGAACGCCCGGCTTGTTACCTCCCAATCAGGAAGACCTCGATAATGATGCTTATTTTATGCAAATGGGAAAAGAGAGCACTGCTTTTATTGAAGAAATGTGGCAGGTTTTACCGAATATCTTATACCAAAATTCCGGATTGAATGAAAATGATATTGGTCTTTTAATTCCGCATCAGGTGAATAAAAAATTATTTAATTTAGTTGGTGATGCGGCCGGAATTTCCGAAGAAAAAAGAATAAACCTGATTTCAAAATATGGAAATTGCGGATCCGCCTCAATATTAATTGCATTGGATCATGGTATGGAAAATAAAATAATTAAAAATAATACTTCCCTTATGCTGGTGGCTGTGGGAGGAGGTGTATCATATGGTGGATTAATATTAAATGTTTAAAATGAAAGGCACAGGCGTAAAAATCATAGGAGTTGGTGCATACTTACCCGGCGAACCTGTTTCCAATGAAGCACTAAAAATTAAATACGGATTTGATTTTAATATAGAACTTGTTCGTGATAAAATAGGAATTCATACAAGGCATATCGCTGATGATACCCTTGCAACAAGTGATGTTGCCGCAGAAGCAGCAAAAATAGCATTAAATAGAGCCGGAGTTAAAGCAACAGATCTGGATAGAATTTTATTGGGAACCTCTACACCTGATTACACAAATACAGCAGCATCCTGCAATGTGCAATTTTTATTAGGAGCAAATTGTCCGGTGGGAGATACCTCTGCGAGTTGTGCAGGATTTATTTATGCCTTAGACCACGGAATCAGATTAATTCAAACCGGATTAAAATATGTTTGTGTGATAGGTGCAGATATTAAAACACGATTTGTGCGAAGAGATGATCCTGTTTTTTGTCCCATATTCGGAGATGGTGGAGGCGCATTTATTTTAACTGCCGGAAATGAAAAAGAAGGTTTTATGGTGAGTGAATTATTTGCAGATGGATCCGGATTAAAAAATATTTATGTTCCCGCAGGAGGTTCGCGGATGCCTCCAACCATTGAAACTGTAACACAAGGTTTGCATGGAACGCTCATGACCGTATCCGGAAAAAAAATGGTGGAGATTTCTGTAAATTTAATGGCGGATATTGCATTAAAGGCATGTAATAAATTTGGCATTGAACCAAATGATGTTGATGTATTTATCCCGCATCAGGCAAATTATGTTATTATGAAAGGAGTTGCCGAGAAATTAGGCATTGATTTATATAAAATGGAAGTAAGTATCGATAAAGCAGCAAATTCCATTGCCGGTACTTTACCCGTAACATATAATCAGGCCTTTGAATCCGGTAAATTATCAGCAGGAAAAATCGTTTTATTTACAACGGCAGGATCCGGATACGCCGGAGGTGCAGCAATTTATAAAATACCGAAATAAAAATGACGAACCCTAAAAAATTTGCAATGGTAACCGGCGCCGGAAACGGAATCGGAAAGGCAATATGTTTGCAGCTGGAAAAAAAAGGGTATCATATTATTGCTGTTTCCAGAAATGAAAAACATTTAGAGGAAATAAGTTCAAGTCTTCTTAATAAGGAACATTTATTTTTTTCAGCAGATCTTATAACCAAAAACGGTTGTTCAGGATTGTTGGAATTTTTACAAAAAACCTCCATGCCACATGTAGTGATAAATAATCTACGAACGCCTTCAGAAAGAAAAAAATTGATAGGTTTATCATCTTCTATTGTTGATATTAATATTAAAGAAAATATTGATCACCTGTTGGTAATTATGAAACCAGTTATTGAATTTCAACGCGAACAAAAATTTGGAAGATGGATTGGGGTTAGCAGTATGTCAAATTATTTCGGAGTGCCGGGAATGGCAATTTATAATATACAAAAATCTATACTTGAACAATTAATGAGAACACTTGCAACAGAAGAAGGTAAACACGGAATAACAGCAAATATCGTATTGCCCGGATTAATTGCGACTCCTTCTGTTCTTGAAAATTATTCGGCAGAAGAATTTAATTTGCGGTCAACTCAAAATGTTTTACAGCGCATAGGAACACCCGATGAAGTTGCTGCTGCAGTGGCATTTCTTGCAAGCGAGGAAGCCTCTTATATTACTGGCATAACATTACCGGTTAACGGCGGGAATCATTTAGCATGGCATTTTTTATAATATGATCAGTAATTACAGAAAAATTTTACAATACAGGGCAAATACGCATCCCGAAAGAGTTGCCTTGATATATAAGGATGAACTTATATCTTATGCTCAATTAAATTCCTCTGCAATTGAAAGTGCAAACTGGTTTAAAAAAAATGGAATAGTAAAAGGTGACAGAATAGCTTTTCTCGATTTTAACAATCAAAACTATGTTCATCTTATCAATGGATGTTTAATTAGCGGGATTGTTCCAGTATCCATAAACTGGAGATCTACCGCCTCTGATATTAATTTCATTCTAAAGGATGCTGAATGCAAATTATTTTTTTACGGGGAGAGCTTTAGTAAATTAATAAATACTGCGATCTCAGATATTGATATTGAAACCAAAAGCATTGATGTGCAATCGAATGTTATTTTTATGGAGATCAACTCTAGTGAATTATTAATTCCCTATGTTGAAGAAAATGATCTGGCATTATTAATTTATACTTCCGGAACAACGGGAAAACCAAAAGGTGTAAGGATAAGTTACGATAATATTTTTGAAATGTATTTATCCTTGCGAAATGAAACACCTTTGTTTGGACCTGCATCTGTAAATCTGATTGCAGGACCATGGTATGCAATTGTGGGAATTGGGTATTTTATTTTTGGAATTTACA
>JAYSYX010000227.1:0-10132 GCA_043727235.1 Bacteroidota bacterium | reverse complement strand
CGCAATGCATTGCGTCTCTACAATTTAATCAATTTTAAACATCAGGAGCCTGCCACTGACCACTGCTCACCTACTCACTCTCACCATCAAATAATTATTCATCACCTCCACAACCTTCACCATTTCACCTTTCGAAATAAATTCCCCGTCGCTTTGGCCGTCGTACCATTCGCCGTTAATTTCAATTTTTCCTGCAGGACGGAGGTCGCTCATAGCGATTCCGGTTTTGCCGATAAAATCGGAAGGCACATTAAAGATGGTGGAATTATAGCCATCGCTGTGATTTTCGGACGTTTGAAGCGATAATGATTTAAATAATCTGGAACGCGTAAATCTTCCGAAAAATGCAAACATAACTGCTAAGGAAATTACGAATGAACTTAATACTATTAATAAGGAAGTTGTAATTTCTCCATCACCACTCATTTCAAAATTAAAACCAACATTTTTTATCATTGCCAAAACCAATGCTGAAAATGTAAGTGCCATACCTGCTATTCCCAAGACGCCAAATCCGGGGACGACAAATATCTCCAAGATGATCAATATTAATCCGATTATAAAAAATAATATTTCCCAGTTTGCTGCCAATCCTTCCACATATAAAGGAGCAAAATAAAGCAAGGCTGCAACTATGGCAATTACCAGGGCAAAACCTATTCCCGGTGATTGTAATTCAAAATATAATCCCAGAAAAATAAATGTGATACACAAACCGCGAAGAACAGGATTTAATAAAAAAGCCATTACTTTATCCATTCCAGTGGTTTCATATTCGGTTATTTCATAATTGGTGATATTCATAATTGTTAAAATCTCTTCTACAGAGCTAGCTTCACCTTCACAATAATTATATTTAATTGCTTCAGCAGTTGTGAATGTTAGAATTTTATTGGAGTCGATAATTCCCGGAACGGCACCACCTCCCTGCACCATAGCTTCTGCAATTTCAGGGTCTCGGCCATTTGCTTCGGCAGTTGAGCGCATGATTCCGCGCATATAGGCCTGATACTTTTCGTCAACAACCTTTCCTTCCTGATCGACAACACTTGCAGCACCGATCTTGGCGTAAGGCGACATATAAATAGAATCGCAACTGATGGCTATTAATGCTCCTGCACTCGCAGCATTATTGGTTATATAACACAAAACGGGTATAGGGCATCGCAATAATTTTACGTGAATGGTATCTCCGGCATCCAATAAACCACCATAACTGTCAAGGCTCATCACTATATAATCGGCCTTCATCTCCTTTGCTTCCCGAATTGCACGGTCCACTATTCTTACCGACGTGGGCATGATATCCTCATGTAGTTCAAAGTAATAAATTCGCTTTTTACCTATGTCATTACTTTGATTATCGGTTTGTGCCTGTGTGCATAACAGTACACTTATAAAGGTAATCGTTAATAAGATGCGCTTCAAAATGCTTCTGTACATGGTTTATCAATTTACTTTTGCATGTGAATAATTTGTTAATAAATAATAAGTTCACAAAAATACAAGTTATACAGATAGTCTCTCGTATGAATAGAAAGAAAACAAGAGTATGATCTGTAAAAATTGTTGGTCTTTAATTATTTAACGCAAAAACGTAAAAATATATGGAGGCACTTTTACAAGATAAGAATATGAAAAGAATTTGTGCATTGATCCTAGTCCTTTTATGGGCCTGGAGTGTAGTTGGAAACAATACCGTACCGGGAGACTCCGTTGGAGTTAAAACTGTTGACGGAAAAACACTGATAATATATAAAGTGAGTGCAGGTGAGACAGCATATGCCGTAAGCCGTAAATATGCAATTACTTTTAAAGATCTTTCAGCGGCAAATGGTGGAGTTGATATGGGTGCATTAAAAGCGGGTCAGGAAATTTTGGTTCCGGGAAATTTTACTGCCAGTAATACTCAGGTAAAAAAAACAGAACCTGTTGTAACTAAAAATGAGGTTGTTGTTATAGAACCCATTGTGGAACCTGAGATTTTGGAACCTAAAATTGTAGAGACTCAACCTGAACCAAAGGCTCATGTTATTGAAAAGCCGGTAAAAACAGAAACTCAGACAGAAATAATTAAGCAAGAACCAATTATTGCTGCTGAACCTGTTTCTGCGGACCCGGCTATGTTGTCGGAAGGTGATCTTGCAGTGGAGCCAGTTGTTGAAATTGCAGAAAGATCAAAAACCTTTGCACAGTTATATGCAGGATATCTATCAACAAACATGATCGCAACATCAGAAAAAGGAGTTGCAACATGGATAGAAAATAATGGAATTCAAACAGCGAACGATCGTTTTTATGCATTGCATAGCACGGCTCCAATTGGCTCTATAATTAAGGTGCGCAATCTTATGAATAACAGGACAATTTATGCAAAAGTAATTGGCAGTTTAAGTGAAAGTGAGAAACAGGAAAAGGTTTTAATTAAATTGAGTGTAGGTGCAGCGGAACGATTAAATGTATTGGATAATCGATTTGTGGTGGAGATGACCTATTACCTGGCAGAAGATAAGGCAATGAAATAATAGTTCTAATAAATGTGTGGAGAAAGCGGCGTTGTAATTAATGCCGCTTTTTTTGTTCGTGCATTCGTGTGTCCGTTATGTGGGTTAAAAAGGGTTAGCCACGAATGCACGAATGAACAGCCGTGTAATGGATTATTTTTATTAAATAATATATATTCGTGCATTCGTGGCAACTTTTTTTCAATTATTTTCGAGTCTACAATGACAAACACAATATTTTTTCAATGCTATACGTTTTTACCCAAATTCGAGCATGAAAATTCAACTACTTTTCGCTCTTGCTTTTGTATACGTTTCTGCGACAGCCCAACAATTTAACAGGACAATTTATTTCGAAAATGACGAATCGGTACTGGATGATGCTGATAATAATGCCATTTCAGACCTGATGCAATTTTTAAATCGGGATGATATTCAAATATCAGCGATTGAGATATATGGATTTGCCGATACTTCTGCTTCTGTTAATTACAATAAAACCTTATCGAAAAAAAGATGTGATGTTGTATTTTCTGCATTGGAATTAAATATGCCTGCTGAATTAAAAGATAATGTAACCATGCACTGGTTTGGTGAATTAAAAGAAGGAGATACTAAAAAAGATCTTCATTATTCACAGCGATGTGTGGATGTATTTATTACCTATGCTGAAATTAAATCTGAAGACAATATTTCTGAATTATTTGATCAACTTCGCACACCAACACAAAAATTTAAAATTGATCCGACGAGAGATACCATTATAACCGGGAAAGCCGGGACAATAATAAGTGTGGATGCAAACTCATTTTATATCCCCAAAAGTTGTGAAGGACAAAAAATGGATATCATTTTATTGGAGGCTTATGATCCCGCAGCAATGATAATGAATAACCTGGTGACAAGCTCAGGAAAAAATCAATTGGAAACAGATGGAATGGTTTTTATCAATGCACAGATGTGTAACAGAATTTTAACAATTAAGGAAGATAAACCAGTAACAGTTATGTTTCCTACTGCAAAGCCAAAAGAAGGAATGCAATTGTTTACCGGTAAAAAATTAGAAACCGGTATAATTGATTGGGAACTTACCAACGATCCTTTGACTCCGCTTTTTAGTTTTCAAATTCCTAACTATTTAACTAGATATAATTTCAGATATAAAAAATATAGGAAAGCTTGTCCTTACTTTTTTTGTGGACTCCGGGAAAGTTTAAATATTGATAATACCAGATATAGAGAAAGACGATCTTATAAAGTAACCGACTGGAGAGCGTACCGCACATATATGGATAGCGCTTGTGCATCATTAGGTGTAACTAGTTATGAGCAGTTTTATGCCATTATGGAGAAAAGGGCAAAAGCGCAGGCTGAAATGAATTATTATGTAACTAAAACCACTAATCTTGGTTGGATGAATTGTGATAGATTTTTAGATCTTCCGGAAAATGAAAAAACAAATATTATGGTGCAACAAAAGCCTGCAGATAATATAAATGCCTTTTTAGTATTCCGCGATTTTAAAAGCATCCTGAATACAAATTATCCAACCCCAACACAAATAGGATTTGGTCAGGTTGGAATAGGCCAAAGATGTTATGCAGTGCTGTTAAAATATGAAGATGAAATTCCCTACCTCAGTATAAAAGAAATAACAATAGAAGCAGATCTAATAATTGAGCCTGAATTTGTAAAAATGACCACACAGGAATTACAGATCGCGTTGGCCAAATTAAATTCATAGCGATTTGAGGCTCTCACTCCCATTGAGTACTTCAATGTCGCGATTGCCGGAGTTTGTAGCGCTTTGAGGCTCTCACTCCCAGTGAGGGCCTCAATGTCGCGGGTTGCCGCAAAATTTGCAGCGATTTGAGGCTCTCACTCCCAGTGAGGGCCTCAATATCGCGGGTTGTGAAGCAAGAACTAAATGAATAAAATATCTTACTTATAAAATAATTTTTTGCTGACTTTTAGTAAGTTCAATAAATTCATCACCACGTTTAAATTCCAGCATTTTTTCCGCCATTTCCAAATTACAAATTGAATCAGTTCTTAATAGTGCATAATCAAAATAGGAGGAATGGCTCCAATCTTCCAAATTTGTAACGAGTTTATCTTTAATGGGATTCAAATGTATATAGTGGAAACAATAGGCGGGATAACCGATTGGTTCTAATTTGTGATTATTTAAACGGGTTTCCTGAAAAAGGATTTTTGATTTTGTATGACTTTGAAATAAAGATCCATGTGAATTATTTTCATTATTAATTGCACGAGAATAACTGGATAAAAGTTCCCCAATTGAATTATTTATTTTGTTTGATTCAACATTTAATTTAACATGTACCATGAAATGAAAATGAGTTGGCATTAAACAGTATGCTAAAATATCAAAAAACGACCATTCTTTTTTTACTTTTTTTAAGAAATATTCGTAATTAGCATCGGTTTTAAAAACAGATTGGCCGCCATTACTTCTATTGTAGAGATGATAGAAATTAGTTTGTTCAAAGTGCATGCGTAAATTTAAATAGCTAGACCGAGAGTATTTTGTACACGGGTAGAATGCGATTTAGGGAGGGTTATGGCCTACACGCGGGAGAGCTTCACTGGTTAGTGAGACCCTCACTGAAAAAGTGAGAGCCTCACTAACCAGTGAAGCTCTCCTATTTCCTACTTAACAAACAACAACTCCCTATACTTCGCAAGCGGCCATTTGTTATCCGGTAAATAACGTTCTAACATATCGGCGTGTTCGCGAATTTCATCGAAGAGGGTTTTTACATCGTTGCAATATGCATATGCTTTTTCGCGGGCATCGGAGATGCGATTTGCACGTTTTCTTTGTTCTACCATACGCTCTAATGCTGAACGCAAATGATTTAAATGTAAGGTGATGGTAGTTGCAAGATCTATTTGTTCTTTGTAATGCTCTTCATTTAATCCCACAGCCTTTAATTTCATTACATTATCCAATAAATTATTTTGATAATCAACTGCTGCTGGTAAAACGTAATTGTAAACAAGTTCACCATAGATACGCGCTTCTATTTGTATTTTTTTTGCGTATTCTTCAAATTCAATTTCCTGACGTGCATGTAATTCTCTTTCCGTTAAAATTTTATTTTTTACAAAAATATTTTTCGCATTTTCGGTGCCATAAAAATCAATTGCCTCAGGTGTTGTTTTTACATTGTTTAATCCGCGATTTTCGGTTGCTTCTTTTGCCCATTCCTCACTGTAATTATCTCCTTCAAATAAAATATTTTTACTTTCGGAAATATATCGTCTTAATACACGTAAAATTGCGCTGTCTTTGTTTTCGCCACCTTTAATTAATCCGTCAATTTCTTCGCGGAAAGCTAATAGCTGAGCAGCGACAATTGTATTTAGTGTGGTCATTGCTTTGCTGCAGTTTGCACTGGAACCCACAGCGCGGAATTCAAATTTATTTCCTGTGAATGCAAAAGGACTGGTTCTGTTTCTGTCTGTATTATCCAACATCAGATCAGGAATTTTATTGTGGATGTCTAAACGCAATTCCGTTTTGTCTGAATCGTCAAAAGAATTTTGATCTACTCTGTTTTCTATTTCATCCAATACTGAACGCAATGCAGTGCCAATAAATGCAGATATAATTGCCGGAGGTGCTTCATTTGCTCCTAAACGATGGTCGTTATTTGCACTTGCTATACTCGCTCTTAAAAGATCGGCCTGATCGTGAACGGCTTTAATTGTGTTAATAAAGAAAGTAAGAAATTGCAGATTGGTTCTTGGCGTTTTTCCCGGACTCAATAAATTTTTTCCGGTATCAGTACTCATACTCCAGTTATTATGTTTTCCTGATCCATTTACGCCGGCGAATGGTTTTTCATGAAATAGAACACGTAATTTGTGATGTTTAGCAACTTTTTCCATTACGTCCATCAACAAACAATTATGATCAACAGCAATACTCGCTTCCTCAAACATCGGAGCACATTCAAATTGTCCCGGTGCCACTTCATTATGGCGAGTTCTTAAAGGAATTCCAAGTTTGTGGCTTTCCATTTCAAAATCTATCATAAAATTGAAAACGCGTTCAGGAATTGTTCCGAAATAATGATCCTCCAACTGCTGACCTTTTGCAGGATAATGTCCAACCAAAGTTCTTCCGCAAATACTAAGGTCAGGGCGATTAATAAATAACGCCTCATCCACAACAAAATATTCCTGTTCCCAACCAAGGGTTGCAGAAACACGGGTAACATTTTTATCAAAATACTGGCAAACCGGAACAGCTGCTTGATCTAGTAGATGTAGTGATTTTAAAAGGGGAGCTTTATAATCCAATGCTTCACCTGTATAAGAAACAAAAATGGTTGGGATACACAAAGTTTTTCCACTTCCTAATTCCATAATGAAAGCAGGAGAGGAGGGGTCCCAGGCAGTGTATCCTCTTGCTTCGAAGGTACTTCTTATTCCTCCGCTCGGAAAACTGGAGGCATCGGGTTCCTGTTGAACCAATGCTGCACCGCTAAAGGTTTCCATTCCAACTGCGGGACCTGAAGGTGTGAAAAAACTGTCATGTTTTTCTGCAGTTGCCCCTGTTAAAGGCTGAAACCAATGCGTATAGTGTGTTGCACCTTTGCCCATTGCCCAAGCTTTCATGCTTGCCGCCACCTGATCTGCAATTTTGCGATCTATCTTCTGACCCATCTGGATTGAGGTTTTCACACTATAATATGCTTCCTCACTTAAATGTTTGCGCATAATCTCATCGCTGAAAACACTAGAGCCATAATATTCGGAAATACGGTTGGAAGGAAGTTTTACCTCAATTACCTTTCGGTTGAGCACTTGATCCATTGCAGAAGTTCGGTTGGAGTTCATTATTTGTATTTTTTGTAAAAATAGTCAGCCATTTGGGCTTAGAAGGTGTAAAATTAGGGTCAATTTGTGGAAAAACGATAAGAGACTTGAAAATATTTGTATTTTTTACTAGAAGGTAGGTTGAAAACTTAAAATCAGTCAAAAATTTTACATATATAAATAATTATAATGTGATATAATATAATTTTTGATTTCATTGATACGCGAAAGCTTATAATGCTTCTAAAAATGATATGAGTGCATTTCTTTCCGTAGAAGATAAACTGGAGAACTGCAATTTAGAGGATTCGGCTTCGCCACCATGCCACATAATGGCTTCAAAAAGGTTTCTAGCGCGTGCATCGTGCAAAAAGTTGGTGTGACCATTAGCAACCTGAGTGAGGCCAATTCCCCATAGTGGTCGGGTTTTCCATTCTGAACCGGAGGCTAAAAAATCCGGCCTGTTGTCTGCCAGTCCTTCCCCCATATCGTGCAGGAGCATATCGGAATAAGGGTAAATAGTTTGATTTGCGAGTTCCGGAACTTCAGCCAATATTGAAGTTTGCCATTTTTGTTTATGACAACTTTCACAACCTATTTCAAAAAAAAGTTGTTTGCCCAGCATTACATTTTCGTCCTCAAGATTTCTGGGTGCAGGAACGGCAAGTGTTTTCGTATAAAAAGATGTTACCTCAATAAAATGCAAATCTATTTCAGGATCATCGGGAAGACCATCGTGTTGAATTTGCCCTTCGCAGGATTCGGATTGGAACATCGGACTTGTAATTCCCATATCGCCATTGAAGGCTCCGGAAGTTTGCTGGTTTAAGTGAGGTTGATTTGCCTTCCATCCAAAACGGCCAATAGTTGTAATTCCTGATTCAAAATCATACACGTAATTCACTTTACCCGAAATTCCATCTCCATCATTATCAAACTCGTCGGAGTAATTAATGATGTCATTTTCCGGAATTGATTCCAATAATCCAAGTCCAAAAACCGGCGGAGCTGCGCGAACCGATAACATAGTGCCTGCCGGCAGTGGTATATATGAATTTGTGATCGTATAATTTGGTTTACGAAGGCTGTAAGTTGTTCCGTCGGGCAATTGAAAAGAATCTTCTGTATAAAAAATATCTACCAAACCCTCCGCAATTTCTCCAACAACCGCTTTGTCCTGTAATTGTGTTCCCATTCCGGGAACCCGATTAGGACCATTATAAATATCAGCCCCTGGAATACTGATTCTAAATACAGTGGGTTTGTCGCCACGTCCATCAAGAATATGGCAACTTACGCAACTTACATTATTATAGATGGGTCCGAGTCCGGCATTATTTGTTGCCGGAGCAGTTACAAAAGTTGCTTCAAAGGTGAGATCTCCTTCTAAATGTTTTTCTAAATTCGGCAAACTTAAATTTGGTGATGGAGTTGAAAAAGCACCTGAAGTTGCTTCAAATAAAGTAGTATTTCCTCCAGCATAATATTCTTCCGGATCAAACCATTCGTTGTTAGTTATTTCCGAATCAACAGAACATCCATTAATAAACAAAAAACAAGAAAACACGATCATTAAAAAAATGATCGTGTTTAAGTAATGGATTTTATATGAATTAAAATTAAAGTGCATCAATAATTGGCTTCACTTCACTTTCTAATTGTTCTTGTAAATGACGAACTGCGTCCTGAGCCTCAGTAACGGCTTCCGGAGCATCAAATATTGCCGTTGTAAATGTTCCGGGAATAACATCGATCATATCAATTGCATATTGAATTTTTTCCTTAATATGTATATCCAATTCTGCATCAACAGAAGCTATATAAACAGAAATTCCTTCGCCGCTCAATATATAATTTCCTAAATATAAATTTTGAATGCTTCGGATATTATCCATAAAATCTTCTTTGCTGTTTGCACTGAATCTGCTTTCTTCCAATGTAATATCCAATTGTGTAAATGGATCATTAATTTTTCCATTTCCAACCTCATCTGCAATGGCTATCATTCCGTTTACAATTTCTTGTAAAGCAGATTTCTGACTTACATAAATACTGGTTGCTTCACCTGCATCTGCTATATTGATCTGAAAATTTTCTCCACTTTCCTCCCAACTATTTTTGAGTTCAAATGCATCAGCTTCCAAACAATGGGCAGTTGCAATTAGGTATTCATATTCCCTTGGTGTAAATGCAGCAATAGATTTACTTCCATCAGTGCCCCATAACAGATATTCCAGCGTGTGAAATCCTTTTAGCGTTCCTTCAAGACCGTCAACATATTCTTCGGTTAAAGTTGCCGGACTGCTTAAAACTGCATCAAGATCAACTACATTTACCGGCCAGCTGTCGAGTGAGGGGTCAATTCCATGAGTTGCAACAGGGCCGAATAAAAAACCTTCCGATTGTTCCCAAGGTTTACGGGAGTCGCGCCAGGCTTGTCTTGCAGCATTTAAATTTCCTTCGGTTGGGTTGAATTGCAAAGTTTCAATTGCCGTGATAAGGTCACTTGTTTTAGTGTGCAGATCAATATAAGTTTCTGTAATTATATTTTTAGCAATATGCGATAACATAGGTTGAAAATCGTAAGTGATAATATCAGTTGGTTCATTTTCCTTACAAGAATTTAGTAAGAAAATAGAAAGTGTTAATCCTAATAAGGTTTTGTTTATTATTTTTTTCATTGCTTTGAGTTTATAATTTAATTAGAATTGAAATGCTATTGCAGTTGTAAAAGTTGTTTCTTTATTATCTTCAGGAATTCCAATAGTTCGTAAGGT
>JAYSYX010000226.1:0-10181 GCA_043727235.1 Bacteroidota bacterium | reverse complement strand
TACCTAAAATACTTTTATTCTCCAATTTTTTTTCACCAAAGGCAGTGATGAATGGATTAATTTCCTTGTATTTGTTTATATCGGTAATTCCTGTAAATCCGAATTTCATTCCGAAATCCATATTGAGCGGATTGTCTCCAATATTGTGAAATCCTACATCAAATCCGTACTTATTAAAAACCTGTTTGATG
The DNA here is from genome assembly GCA_043727235.1 of Bacteroidota bacterium. Taxonomy (GTDB): domain Bacteria; phylum Bacteroidota; class Bacteroidia; order Chitinophagales; family BACL12; genus UBA7236. The sequence goes on along the minus strand of JAYSYX010000226.1, from coordinate 9,990 downwards.
TCAGACCCTTCTATTGATGTGTCTTCATCATTATATCCATAATAAAATAACGAATTGCGGGAATAATAAGCATTTATGGGTAATGCATATTTATCATCAAAATAAAATTTTGCATTTCCTCCCAAGCGCAGGTCGTTGTAATTTTGATTTTCGAGGCTGCCGTTAGAGGAAATATATTTCCCGTATAATCCGTAAGTATATTTTTTATTTCTATTAGAGTTGATGTACATTTCCGCAAGTGGTGTGAATTGAGTTCCGAATCCGGCCTTTACATATATATTTTCGAGTTCTTCAACAGGTGCATCAGGCAATCTTATTGGTTTAACCTTAACCGGTTGATAAGGGATCTGATAAAATTCGATAGGAATATTATAATCCAAAACTTCCGGTTTTGTATTATTTACGGGCATTAGTGGATCGAAACTTTCCTTCACGGCATCAGCAAGTATTGGGTTATAAGCACTTACTACATCAACATCCTCATTGCCTGTAATCTGCGATTGCAGATCGTGAATTGTAAATAGAATAAAAGAAAATAAGAAAATATATTTTATATTTTTTGAAGGAAATACCATAGTCATCGTATTTTTAATTATTGTCAAAATTTATTTCTAGTTCCTCATTGGAATCATCAGGGTTAGATTTTTTCTTCCCCGATTTTTCCATTTCTTCTATTTGTTCCAATTTTTGTTTTGCCAGTTCTAAAAGATCAGGATCGCCTGTGTAACTTTCAATAATGCTGTTTAAGGTAGCTTTCGCCTGGGCAAAATCACCTTTTGCTGCTGCAATATCTGCCATCAGAATATAACTCCGCACTATCCATTCCTCATAAGCCGGCATATCATTAATAATTTGCTGACATTTTGCTTTCGACTCGTCCAGTTTACCTTTTTGAAATAATATATCTGCCATATGGAAACGCGATTCCACACCAAATTCATTAGTAGTTAAAGCAGCTGCTTTTGAGAACGCATCAAATGCCTTATCAATATTATTATTGGATAAATGTGCTTGTCCGGAAAAATAATGTGCCTCAATTTTTTCATCGTTGGATACAAGATCATTAGCAAGTATTCTGTTTGCATTCACGATAACCTCATCAAAATCGTTGAGGAAATAAGCAGTGCGCAATAAACCAACCATTGCAACAAAAGTATTTTCCTTATAATCGGCAACATCATATAATTTATCGTAATAATCGTATGCAGTTTTATAATCTTCATTTTGATAATATTCTATCCAGCCTGCACGCAATAATGCAGACTCTAAAAATTTGGTGCGATTATTTTTTATAATGGATTCATAATCGGGTAAAGCTTTGGCATACTGCTCCACTTTAAAATAACTTTCTCCGCGATAAAATTCAGCTTCTGTTTTAAATTGACCTTTTGGAAATTCTCTTAAATAATCAGAAAAAGCGATCGCTGAACCTGCAAATTCAGACCCGTCAAATTTATTTTTAGCGTAATCATATTTTTTCTGGTCAATCTCGGAAGTTGCCGCAACTCCATCCACAGCGCCTGTTTCACCGGTTACCGTTACGATATCCAGTAATCCTTCCTTCGCCTCCTTACCCTCAGGTGAGTTTGGCGACATTTCATATGCAAGTCGGTAATATTTTTCAGAATTTTTGTAATCCTTTTCATTGTAATAGATCAATCCCAATTTGAGATATGCCTTAATTGCATAACTGCTGTTAGGTTTTGAATTTATAAGATCTTTAAAAGCGGATATTGACTGAGCGTTTTGTTTAAGAATAAAATGTGTATTTGCAATTTCATACATAGCATCATCCACATAAAGCGAATTGCTGTATTTGGATGTAAGTTGTTGTAAAGTTGATATTTTACCTGACCCGTTGTTTTGTAATCCTAACAACATTCCTTTTTGAAACAATGCATAATCAACACCTTTATTGTTATTGTCAATAATTTTCGTGTAATTACTTTCCGCTTTTTTATAATCTTTCGTCATGAAATAACAATCGCCTAAACGCAACACTGCATCTATATAAACATTATTCTGAATAAGATCAGTTTTACTTGTTTTAAGTGAAGTGGTAACCTTAGAAAAATAATTTGCAGCATTACTAAAAGATTTTTGTTTGAAATACCCATATCCGATTGTGTAATTGGAATAGGGAACCGTAGTTTCCTCCGGAAGTTCTTTAGCAACCTTTGCAAGTTCCTGAAATTTAACATGATTATTTATAGCCTGTGCATACTTAGCTTCATTGAAGCGTATCTCTCCTATCCAGAAATAAGAAGCAGCCTGAAGATTAGCATCAATTGGATTTTCCAGCGACTGATTAAACATTTTTTCCGCTTCGGTATAATCTTTTTGATCCAACAATTGTACTCCGCTGTAATAAGAAACTTTTTGGTAGGCCTCTTTTAATTTAGGAGTTTTTTGAGGAATTTTTTCAATTACTTCCATTGCAGCAACATAGTCGTTAGTACTCAATAAGGAAGTTGCCAATAATTCCTGGGCCTCCAATTTATTCTTTCCGGAGGGATAAGCTTTTAGGTAATCCTGAAATGCGGTAACTGCAGCAGTGTAATAAGCCGATTCATAGGAAAGTTTTCCATAATTCAAAAGTGAATTTTCGTGTATTTCCTTATCGATACCTATTCTGGAGGCCTCCATAAAGGCGTTGCGCGCTTCCTCTTTTTTATTCAGGTCGAGATAACTATTGCCATATAAATATTGTATATGCTGATATAAAGTATCATTATCGTCTGATGTTTCCTTTAATGTGGTAAGAGCCGAATTTACATCTCCTGTTTTATATTGTGTATATGCAAGCTGATAATAATCTTCTGAACGAATATTTTTAGCTTTTTCAATATAATAACTTAAATATGGCAGTGCTTTTTTATAATTATTTTTATAAAAATATGCTTGTCCGAGTAAACTATTGATCTCCGCATAATACACCAATTTTGTATCCGACATTAAAGGTTCAGCATAAGCGATCACCTTATCATATTTACCCTGCTGAAAATAAATATTAGATATATAATAAGGCACAACAGAAGAATATGGAGAAACATCCTTTACGATCTCGAAACAACTAAGTGCATTTTCATAATTGCCCTCATCCTGTTGAATAAAGCCATAATAATAATTAGAAGCATAATAATAAGTACTCCCAACTTTATCTTTTAGCTGAGCAAATAATATTTTCGCTTCAGGAAATTTTTTCTTGTTAAATAAACTGTAGGCATATTGGAATTTGTATAGATCTCTTTCTTCCAACGAAAGGTCTTTTACATCCACTTTTTCAAACCAGGTTACTGCATTGGTATATTCTTTCTTGTTGTAATAAATTTTTCCCAATTCGTTATACGCAGATCCTATTAAAACATTACCAGGATTATTATAAATAAAATCGAGCATCTTTTTTTCTGCATCAGGATTGCGAAGTTCTATAGCACAGCGAGCCGAATAATATTTGCTGTTGGATACATAATTAAATATTTCATCCTCTGTTCCTTCAGGAATTATCATGGCTACCTGGTCAAATAATTCGCGGGCTGTGGAATACATTTTATTTTCGTATAATTCAAAAGCCTTCTTATAATCGGAATAAACATCCGAATGTATAAGCGATTGTTGTGTGTATGAGCTGCCTCCTGCTGCTATTAATACAGATAAAACCAGGAGTCTTATTATTTTTATTTTCAGCATATAAAATTCAAGTAAGTAAAATATCGTACCAATAAATAAGTAATGTAAAAACGTGGCGAAAATTACGCTTAATAACGTGTAGTAAAGGTCAAATCATATTAAAATGAATAAACATCGCATTGTTGATAATGAACGCAGAAGCATTTAAAAATAGTATAATTGAAGTAAATGTCAGTCTAATAAAATAAGAAAACAGCGGTATTTGATTTCCTATGAATTTAATATCCCGAGTCGATTTTTAACATTTAGTCAGTTTTTACAACCCAATTAACATCACCCATGGAATACCATCTGTTATTGAATTTTACTGAGGTGCAGGTTATCTTGTACGGCCCCCCATCGCCCGAAAATTTAGTGGTGACTGTTTCGGAGGGTAGATTTCCATATTTACCCCCTTCGGTTGTAGCATGCAGGTACTTGCAAGTTTCCCACTTGCCGAACATGGACCTTGTATCATTAAACCTGTTTTCTGCCTCTTGAAGGGCTTCATCATATACTTTATTCACATCTTCGATCTTGTTCCCGTTGTGTTCCTGAATTTTTCGGAACGTACCTTTGTCGGGCATGAGCAGTACCGATTTATCAAAATCATTATCCCTTAAAGTATCAAATAATTTTCGGGAAAGTGTTTCATTTTCAGCTGCTCCGCGATCAACGGTGTTGCAAGCGGTGGCAATAGAAATAAAGCTCAGGAATAGGAATATTTGTTTCATGCTGTGTGTTGTTTTGTTAAATGACTATGTGTAAATCGCCCGGGTTGATCCGTTTCAGGTGTAAAAATTATGCATTTTTATATGCTAAACAAATATTTTTTTGAATGTTTGCCTAAAAGGAATTTAAATTGCGGAAAGTAGTATGATCAAAATATATACAGATGGCGCTTCGAGGGGAAATCCGGGTCCGGGTGGTTTTGGCACCATACTTAAATTCGGCAAACACGAAAAGGAATTATCGGGCGGTTTTCGCAGAACTACAAATAACCGGATGGAGCTTATGGCGGTTGTTGCCGGACTGGAAGCAATTACAAAAGATGGATTAGAGATCACCATTTATTCCGACTCAAAATATGTGGTGGATGCACTGGAAAAAAAATGGATCTACGGTTGGATGAAAAAAGGTTTTCAAGGCAAAAAAAACCAGGATCTCTGGATGCGTTTAATGCGTTCCTATGCTAAACACAAGGTGCATTTTGTATGGGTTAAGGGCCATGCCGGACATACAGAAAACGAACGTTGCGACCAATTGGCAGTGGAAGCCGCAGAAGGTGGAAATCTGGAGATAGATCTGTTTTACGAACAGGAAGAAAAAGGTAAACTATTGTAAATTCCGATTTTATCAGGCGCCCACTTCAATATGACGCTCCAAAAACTCCTTGATCTTATCAACCATTGCGGAAGAACCAATATAAAGAGGAGTTTTTTGATGTAACTCCTTGGGATCTATATCCAAAATACGTCTTTTTCCATTGGAAGCAGATCCGCCGGCCTGCTCTGCAATAAATGCCAAAGGATTACACTCATATAAAAGTCGAAGTTTTCCTTTTGGAGATTTCGCTGTTTCAGGATAAAGATAAACTCCCCCTTTTAGCATATTTCTGTGAAAATCAGCCACTAAGGAACCAATATATCGCGAAGTATAAGGCCTGTTTGTTTTATCATCCTCTTCCTGCGTGTATTTGATATAACGTTTAACTCCTTCAGGAAAATGAACATAATTACCCTCGTTTATTGAATAAATAATGCCTTTGTTCGGAATGGTAATATCGGGATGCGACAAACAGAATTCGCCAATGGATGGGTCCAGTGTAAATCCGTTTACGCCATTTCCGGTTGTGTAAACCATCATTGTGGAAGACCCATAAATAATATATCCTGCCGCAACCTGCTCTGTCCCTTTTTGTAAAAAATCTTCCAAAGTAGCACCCCCACTAAGGCTCAGGCGACGAAAAATAGAAAATATCGTTCCAATGGAAACATTCACATCAATATTTCCGGAACCATCTAGAGGATCAATAAGCACCACATATTTACCTGAAGTAGAAATTGCTCCGTCAAAACTGATGAAATTATCTTCCTCCTCACTTGCAAATCCACACACCTCACCTCCTGCCATCAGGGCATTCATAAATTGTTTGTTGGCATACATATCCAGCTTTTGCTGGGTCTCGCCGCTCATGTTTTCGCTTGTTTCAGCACCTAAAATATCAACAAGACCGGCTTTATTCACTTCTCTGTTCACAATTTTACCCGCAATGCTCAGGTCGGCAAGCAATCTGGTAAGTTCACCGGTTGCAAATGGAAAATCGCTTTGTCTCTCAATTATAAATTCGCCCAGGGTTTTTACCTTCATAAACAGAGTAGTTGTCAGGCAAAGGTAGTTATAAAGAGGTTAATTTCGGAGTTCCGCGTTCGGAGTTCTGAGTTCGGGGTTCGGGGTTGCGTTCCGATTAATGTTCTATATTCCTTGTTCTTTATTCTTTATTATTTTGGGTTCACATGGTTTCTAAAAGTTTCAGGGTTACGATCTGCGACTGTGACTGCGACTGCAACCACGATCACAACTCCTCTATACTCAAATTCTGTATTCCCCTTATCTTTATCCAATGAACATCCAACTTCGAAAAGCAACCCTATCCGACATGGCAGCCATTCACAATTTGGTTAAACAGTTAGCAGAATATGAAAGGGCTCCTGAGGAGGTTATTACTACCTCTGAAAACTATGAATCAGACATAACCTCTAATTATTTTGAAGCTATTGTTGCTGAGGATCTTGATCTTGAAGAAAATAAGATCATAGGTATGGCATTTTATTATTTTGCTTATTCCACATGGAAGGGACGATATATCTGGCTTGAAGATTTTGTTGTGACAGAAAATTATCGCGGAAAGGGAGTTGGAAAATTGTTATTTGAGGAGATAATTAATATCACAAAACAACACAAAACCATACTCAAATGGCAAGTGTTAGATTGGAATGAACCTGCAATTCGATTTTATAAAAAATATGATGCGGAGTTTTTGGAGGGATGGATAACTTGTAAATTGACAATTGACAATTGACAATTGACAATTTTAACACCCATGTCAACTTACACAATAAATTTCAATTTTTTTCGCTTAGGCTCCAAATCACCCTACCATGATATCTCCTGCCATTTTTACTGTGATTGGATTAAATGTTTTAAATTTTTTACAAACACCTGATCCGAATTATAAACATGATTGTTATTTAGAAATAGTAACGGAATTTAGCGGTGAAAATCATACTTTTTTAGGAATTGCAGAGAGCGGAGATGTTCCAATGTACATGATGGGGGAAGGCGAAACTCTTACAATTAATTGTAATCTTGTTGGAATGGATTGTTGGGTGGGATCCGCAGAATATACTTTTCTTGATATTGATGAAAAACGAATTGATACCGGGGGAGTTTTTATATTAAGGACAAGCGGTTACTATCAATTTGGCAACATTTATGGCGGCAGTAAATATATTGACTTAACTGTGATACCCAACCTACCATTTAATATTCTAAATTTTCGAGTAGACAAAACGCAAAACGAATTATCTTTCATTGCTATTTCCTCAGAAAACTCGACCCAATTTCATTATGATATATATAATCTTTCAGGTATAGAAATATTAAATGGTGAAGGAGATATGTATCTTGGTGAAAACATCTATAGATTAAACTTCTCCGGGAATCCGCCAGGAATTTATATCATCAAATTTATTAAGGAAAATAATACGATGTCATTCAAATTCATCATCTGATTGGTTTGCGCATATTTCTGAGAATATTAATTTTAATTATAGCACTTTCCACTATATGCTAATGGTATTTTATCTTTGCACAAATGAAAATCTTCAAATTTGGCGGGGCATCAGTTAGAGATGCCGATTCGGTGAGAAATGTAGCCTCTATAATAAGGCGCTTTCCTGAGGAGAATATTGTGATCATTGTTTCGGCAATGGGCAAAATGACCAATGCACTCGAGCAAATAACACAAATATGTTTTGATGGAGAAGATGCTTCAAAAGAAATAGAATCGTTGCGCGATTATCATCAGACAATAATTAACGATCTTAATATCAGGGTCAAACTGGATTATTATATTGACCTTATCATTCAAAATTCGGAAGTAAATAAACACCTGAGTTTTCCACTTTACTACGACCAGATAGTAAGTATCGGCGAACTCATTTCCTCTTCCATTTTAAGCACCTATTTAAATTCTGTTTCACTAATCAATGAATGGGTGGATGTTCGTGATCTTATTAAAACGGATGACACCTGGAGAGCTGCAGTTGTAGATTGGGAAATCACCTCTGCGCAGATCATTAATACCATTCCTGAAATATTAAAAGATACACATATTGTCACTCAGGGATTTTTAGGAAGATCGAATTTTGAATTTACTACAACACTGGGCCGTGAGGGATCCGATTATACGGGCGCTATTTTCGCGCATATATTAGAAGCCGAAGGTCTATGGATATGGAAGGATGTTCCGGGTGTTTTAAACGCCGACCCGAAATTATTTCCTGATGCCATTAAAGTACCTGAACTCACTTATTACGAAGCAATTGAAATGACCTATTACGGAGCCTCGGTTATTCACCCAAAAACAATTCAGCCCTTACAACAAAAATTAATTCCGCTATATGTAAAATCTTTTCTTGATCCCGATTTAAATGGAACCATTATCCAGACAAATGAAAAATATATTGATTACCCTCCGGTTATCATGTATAAAAAAAGTCAGACATTAATTTCAATTGTGCCCTCATTAACATCATTTGTTGGTGAAATGCAAATGGCGAATATTTATTCCATTTTCATGAAACATAAACTGAAAATAAACGTAATTCAGATAGCTGCACAATCGGTATCCATTGTTGTTGATTACAATAAATACATAATTGAACCTGTGATAAATGAATTAAAAGAATTTTACAGCGATGTTGCATTAAAAGAAAACGACAATCTCGAATTATTAACTGTTCGGCACTATAACGCACATATTTTATTAAAACTCACCGAAAATAAAAAGGTAGTATTGGAACAACAAACGAGAAGTACCGTGCAATTCCTTTATGAATAAGGACGTTCCAAAATCATCGCCCCGATGATGGCATTTTTAAGATCAATTTCGAAAGGAATAATATCTATCTCATCATCCGTCTTTATCCGATAAGCTTTTTTGTAGAGATCGCGTTGTTCGGCATCGTGTTCTTTCTTGCGTTGTAGTTCCACAAATTTATCAAACTCCATATCTGATCTTTTCGCCTTTTCAGGTATTAATTCTTTTGTGGTATATACTTCCTGTTGAGGTGGACGATTTGTTTTTTCATAGGATACTTCCTTCACTTCAGGTTTGGCATAAGGAGGCATATTTTGTTTTGCCCGGGCTTCCTCGGCCTTTTTCTGCAATTCTTTGAAGATATCCTGAAAGGTGGTGGTCTTTTGTTGTTGCTGAGGTTGAGGCTTGCCATTGTCTTTATTGGCAGCACCGGTTACCTTTTTGAAAAATCTGGAAATACCGTTTACGATCAATATCCAAAAAAGCAACATCAATATGGTTCCTACAAAATCGGGCATAGCACAAAGATAATAAAAGGTTTGGGAAGATTCGAAGGGAGTAGTGATGAAGAATCGAAGGGAGAAGATTCGAAGGATTAAGGAAGGAAGGGGTTGGAAGGAAATAAAGGGAAGGAAGGTGGAGTAAGGTTAAAAAAGGGGGCGGTGATTATACATCGAAAATATACGTAGTTGTTAAAGAATTTATATGGATTTGGAGCAAAAAAAATGTTTTCGGATTTGATTCCAAAAAAAACATAATATTTTCGGATTTTGAACCAGAATAAACATGTTAATTTCGGATTTTGAACCTTAACCAGTAATCACCAAAGGAGAGTTTCAAGGAAAAATTATTCACCTATTCATTCTTATCTTCCCCTCAGACCTGCACAGGTTTGCAAAACCTGTGAGGTCGAGTTGTCAAAATCCTGGTTAGTCGAGGTATTTTCATTCATTCTTTTTTTTATCCTTTTTAATCCGCCAAATCTGCGTTATCCGTTCCCTTTTCTTTCATTCCTTCATTTTTAATTTTTTTCTCCCTTCCTTCATTCCTTCATTATTCCCAGAGACCTGCACAGGTTTTCAAAACCTGTGAGGTCGAGGTCTCCTGATTCCTTTATCATTTTTTTTATCCTCTTTAATCCGATAAATCCGCGTCATCCACGTTCCCCCTTTTTTTCATTCTTTCATTCCTTCATTCCTTTCTCCTTCCTTCCTTCT
>JAYSYX010000225.1:0-10210 GCA_043727235.1 Bacteroidota bacterium | reverse complement strand
GTATCAATTCTGATCAAACATGGAGGTCCATCCGGAGCCTGGGCTGCTTGCAACGCTGCTGCGTATTTAAAGGAGTGGCCCGGAACAACGCGATCATCGTGATCTGCTGTTGTAACCAAAGTTGCGGGATATTTTGTTCCTGCCTTTAAATTATGCAGCGGTGAATATTTATGTAAATAATTAAATGCCTCTGCAGAGCTGTCGGCACAACCATATTCTGTTATCCAGCCATGGCCAACGGTAAATTTATGATAACGCAACATATCCATTACTCCAACTCCCGGTAATGCAACTGCATAAAGATCGGGGCGTTGAGTCATACATGCACCAACCAATAATCCGCCATTACTCCTTCCCGAAATAGCGAGTTTGGTATTAGAAGTATATCCTTTATCAATTAAATATTCGGAGGCAGCGATAAAATCGTCGAAAACATTTTGTTTCTTTTCAAACATCGCCGCTTCATGCCATGCCTCTCCGTACTCAGAACCTCCGCGAATGTTGGCAAGAGCATACACAAATCCTTGTTCTAACATCGCTAAACGAGCAGTGCTAAAGCTAGGTGGCAATGCAATATTAAATCCACCATAACCATATAATAAACATGGATTGCTGCCATCCATTTCAATTCCTTTTTTATGCACGATGAACATCGGAACTTTTGTGCCGTCTTTACTGGAATAAAAAACTTGTTTCATTTCATATCCCGATGCATCAAATTTTAATTCCGCTTTTTTATAAAGTTCTAATTTACCGGATTTTATATCGTATTTATAAATATCAGCCGGAGAAAGAAAAGTAGTAAACGAAAAGAAAACAAAGTCATCATCTTTTTCCCCATTAAATCCTGCAACATTTCCTCCTATACCATCATTGGGTAATGTGATCTGGCGTTCTGCTTTTCCTGTTCTGGAAAATTGGAATACCACAGGACGAACATCTTTTAAATAAGATGCAAATATTTTTCCTCCGGCTAAAGAAACATTACTTAAAATTTCATCCTGTTCTGCAATTATCACCTTCCATTTTTCCGGTGCAGGATTTTTAGGATCTACCTGAACAACTTTATAATTAGGTGCATTGTGATTGGTAAAAACAATTAATTTATCTTCCTCATTATCCAATACGCTGTATTCATTCTCAAATCCTTCAAATAAAGTTTTAAATCCGCTATTTGGAACGCGCAGGTCTTTCCACAGAATGGAACTTCCCGATGTTCCCGGACTGATATTAATAAATAAATAACGTTCATCTTCTGTTGTTTGTGCTCCTAAATAAAAAGTAGGATTTTTAGGATCGGCATAAATTAATTTATCTGCGGATTGTGCTGTTCCCAATTTATGAAAAAACACTTTTTGATTTATACTATTTCCTGTATAAGTTTTGCTCGGTTTATCGTATGCACTGTAATAAAATCCATCACCAACCCAAGCTGCCCCACTGAATTTTGTCCATTCGAGTTTATCTGCTAAAAGTTCATTTTTTGCAACATCCTTAATTAATATATTACTCCAATCGCTTCCTGCTCCACTTTCAGTAATTGCAAGATACTTTCTGTCGTTGGAAAAGCCTGCAAAATTCTGCACCAAGGTTCCGCCTTCCGATAATTTATTTGGATCTATGAATACCTTTTCAGGTCCTTCCAATCCTTCGCGATAATAAGTTACACTTTGGTTTTGAACTCCATCATGTTTTGTATAAAAATAATATTTTCCCGATCTGTATGGAACTCCCATTTTAGGATAATTAACCAATTCGGCAAGACGAAGTTTCAACTGCTCGCGATAAGGAATTTGTGCAAGATAATCGCCGGTAATATCATTTTCAGCAGTAACCCAATTACGCACAGCAGAATCTTCATTTGCTTCAGCCTCTAACCAGCGATATGGGTCGCTAACTGTTGTCCCGAAATAATTAGAAGAAGAATCAGTTGTGAGAGAAACCGGATAAGTTACTTTACCGGGACCCATCACTTCTTTCTCGGGTTCACTTTTAGTTTTACAAGAGATCATAGCGACGCAGGCTGTTGCAATAAGAAAATAGTTTTTCATTTGTGATTTATTTGCAGTAAAAATACGGGTTGTAGACTTATGCTACAAGTATTAAAACCTTATTTAACGTATTTTAATAGGAATTGACAATTGATAAAGGAGAGAGGAGAGAGGAGAAAGGATGGAGGAGAAAGGAGAGAGGAGTTTAAATTTCTTATGGAATTTTCATAATCCCACAATTTGTTTTTCTAGGACAAATGAGGAGAGAGGAGTAAAGAGTTCAAATTTCTTACGAAATTTTTGCAAAATTCCACCGTTTGTTTTCTTAGGTCCTATTTCTTATTTCCTAATTCAAAAAAGGAGTAAGGAGTTTAAATTTCTTGCGAAATTTTAGAAAATCCCACTATTTATTTTCTTAGATCTTATTTCCTAATTCATAAAAGGAGAAAGGAGTTTAATTTTCTTGCGAAATTTTAGGCAGCTCCACCGTTTGTTTTCCCGATTCCCGCGTCCCGATACCCGTGTCAAAAAAGGAGAAAGGAGAGAGGAGAGAGGAGTTTAAATTTCTTGCGAAATTTTTGCCAATTCCACTGTTTGTTTTCTTAGGTCCTATATGATGCTATAAAACTTCAATGTCCTATGTCCTATGTCTTATGTCCTATGTCATATGTCCTATGTCCTACGTCCTACGTCCCCCTTCAGCGCCATCCATCGCATCATATCATTCTTCGTGATGATTCCCATCAACTTATTATCCTGCACGACCGGTAAACTACTTATCCAATTGTCTCGCATAATTTTTAGTGCGTCTTCTATTGCGGTGTCGGGAGTAATTGTGAGTATTTCTTTGCGCATTAATTTTTTAACGGGAATGGAATCAGTTTTTTCCTGCGTTTCATATAATTCTTTTAAATGGCCGGAAGTTATTACACCCATTAATTTTCCTTTTTTATCTTCTATTATTACATGATTTACATCGTTCCACAACATAATATTTTTTACCAAGGCTATTGGATCATCAGGATAAACTGTTAATACATCTGTGCTCATCAGTTGTTTTATAATGGTCATATTGCTGATCTGATGTTTAACGGCTTTAATAGTATCAATGGCATCCCAGTTGCAAACGGGAGTATTTATTTGCTGATAGGCATGCATACTTTCTGTGATAACTTTTACAGCATCACTTACGTTTATTTCTTTTTTTAATTTGCGAAAATTGTGTACCTGCCATTGAGCGCCTGTGTTTGTTTGTAATCTTTTTTCTATAATGCCGAGGTAAATAAATATTTCTTCATCAGGAATCCCCACTATTTTTAATCCTTCATGAGCGAGTGGTAATAATTCATTCAGGATAAGGTCTTTTGCAGAAATTGCTTTATCTCTCCAAATAAAAACACTTTCAATTCCGGCACGTGCCGCTTTAAAAAAGTTGGATTTTACATCTTTAAATTCAAAATGATCCCATATTTTTCTTATGTTTTCAGGTCTCGCTTTCATTAATCCGATCCAGAATGCCATATTCGCAATTTCATCTTGAATTGTAGGGCCGGCAGGTACATATCTGTTCTCTATACGCAAATGCGGTTTATTATCTGTAATGCCATAACACATGCGATTCCATCTGTAAATAGTGCCATTGTGCAGCCGTAATGCTTTTAATTCAGGGATCTTATTATTTTTAATATCCTCCAATGAATTTTCTTTTATTTCTGCAGGCATTAATACTTCAAAACGGGTAATGTCTTCTTTATAAATTTCTGTAATAGATTTATATATCCAATCCTTTCCAAAAGTAACTCTTGGACGTTGTTCTCTAATTTCGTCCACGCTATGTCGTGTATCAATACTTTGTTGGAATAATGCAATACGGATCTCGCTCCATAATTCTTTTCCCATTAATAAAGGTGAATTAGAAGTAACTGCCAATACCGGTGCTGAAATTGCTAATGCCCAATTATAAGCCGGCACAAAATCCTCCGGTTTGATCTGTAGATGTGATTGAAAACTCGTATTACAGGCTTCAAACATTATACTGTCATGACGAATATGAATTTCATCTACCCCTTTTAAATACAGGTCGAATTTTCTTCCTCGTAAATTGCGCAATTTTTTACTTAAATGATGATAGCGGTCGATGGGAGTTAAATAATCCAGTGTTATTTCATTTCTCGAAATGGTAGGTAATATTCCGGCTAAAACTAATTTTGAATTTAATTTTTCCGCAGATCTTTGTGCCCGGAAAAATTTTTCGGATAGATCTTTTTCGATTGCTAAAAAACAACCGGCTTTTAATTCCATCGGTTGCAGATTTATCTCTAAATTGTATTTTGCCAATTCGGTAGTAAAAGCGGGATCATTTATATCCGCTAATATTTCCAGCGAATTATTAGCGGGTTTCCACTCTTCATTTACAATACAGATCTCCTGCTCGGCGCCAATTCTTTCAATATCGCCCTCAAATGAACCTTTATTTACCATTAGTTCCAATGCCTCTATATCGTTCAGCAATGCATTTACAAATTGCATATACTTGCTCTTGCTCTCCTTTATCTTTGTAGTGGTATCTCCCATTATGTGGTCTTATTGATCAAATGTAAAAATAAACTATCCTAATTTAAATGATATTAATCATAAATAGTTGAAATTGTTGCATTAAATTTTCTAAAATTGCATTGTTAAAGAGGTATATGGAACCATCAGAAGAGCAGTTGCTTTCAAAAATTCAAATGGAGGCGGGTTGGAAGCAAAAATTGAAGAAGGAATTTATGTCGCCTTATTTTCAGGAAATAAAGCAATTTTTGAATTCTGAGAAACAAAAGGGATCCATCGTTTATCCTCCCGGAAAATGGATTTTTAATGCTTACAATTTAACTCCTTTCGATAAGGTAAAAGTAGTAATTCTCGGTCAGGATCCTTATCATGGACCCGGACAAGCGCATGGATTGTGTTTTAGTGTCCAAAAGGGTATAAAAGTTCCGCCTTCACTTGTAAATATATTTAAGGAGTTAAAAAGTGATCTGGATATAGAAATGCCTCAACATGGGTTTTTAGAAAGTTGGGCAGAACAGGGAGTGTTTTTATTGAATGCAATACTCACAGTTGAAAAGGATAAACCGGCCAGTCATCAGCATATCGGTTGGCAAAATTTTACTGATGCAACCATTCAGCAACTAAACGCAGAATGCAATAATCTGGTGTTTTTGTTGTGGGGCAATTATGCACAGCAAAAAGCAACTATGATAGATCCCGAAAAACATCTGATATTGAAAACAACCCATCCATCTCCTTTCAGCGCCCACAATGGGTTCCTGGGTTCTAAACATTTTAGTAAAACAAACGACTTTTTGCGTTTACATGGTTTGGATCCTATTGACTGGAGTTTGGGGCATGGATGAAAATTAAATAAATTTATCTCGTAAAATGAATTTGAACATTAAGGTTTTGGATAATATAAATTCAATCCTACTTAAACTGACGAACAGTGGCAAGTTTTAATTGTAAAATTTTATTCTGAAATTATGATCATATTTATGAAATAATACAAATCATCAATTTATTTATCAGGTATTGATATTTGAATTGAATACGAAATAACTTATTGACCCTCTTTTAAATACTATTTCAGCATGATAAATAAAAGCTTACTTTACGCAATACTCTTGCTCAGTTGTTTTACAGGGTTTTCGCAGAAAATAAATACAGATAGCTTGCGAAAGGTTGTATCACTTCAGGCAAAGGATACAAATACGGTGGTTGCCTATCGAATGTTGGCAGGTCTTGTGGTACATCAGGATCAACAAGAGGCTCTGGAATTTGCAAGAAAGGGAGTAGAACTTGGAAAAGAAATTAAATGGAATAAAGGGATTGCAGGATGTTATTTAAATATTGCGGCAGCCTATGGGTTTGCGTCTAAATTTGATTCTGCATTGGTATTTCAAGACTCATCCCTTATTTACGCTTATAAGGAGGGAGAACCTAAACGTTTGTCACTTATTTATTTAAATAAGGCGGATGTATATATGCAGTTGCGAATATTTGATAAAGCGTTGCAATTTTGTGATTCCGCATCCACATATGCTGAACTTGCAAATAATGATGATAGAAAAGCACGTGTATTGCAAACGGTCGGTTCAATTTATTATTATCAGGAATTATACAATAAGAGTATTGAATATTATAACAAAGCCCTAGTGCTTTATAATAATATCAATAACATGGCTATGGCTTCTATCGTAATTAATAACCTGGCCAACATACATAAACATCAAAAGAATTATGACCTCGCATTAAAAAGTTTGTTTTCCGCAATTAAAATTGGAGATAGCATTAACGACTTGAATAATATGTCGATGTACCACGGTAATATTGGTGATGTTTACATGGATTTAAAAAAGTATCGTGAGGCAGAAAGGTATTATTCTATGGGATTAAAATTTGCTTTAGATCAAAATGATAGTAATGATATTGCACGAAACTACTCTCAGATGGCTGATGTTAACTTAAGTCTTGATAGGGGGGACCTGTGTATTCAATATGCAACTAAGGCTTTTGATATATCCATTAGAAATTTCTATAATGATCATATTGTATCATCAAGTGCTCTTCTTGCAAGGGCTTATTATATAACGGGTGATTATAAAATGGCCTTTGATTATTTTGAAAAAAACCGAATTGTTAATGATACACTAAATAAACAACAATTCAATGCTGATATTATTGCAATGCAAACGCGCTTTGATGTCACACAGAAGGAAAAGACAATTCAACTTTTGAATGAGAATGCAACAATTCAAGCCCAATTGATAAAACGAAAAAATAGTTTGAATTACATTCTTATCGCAGGGTTTATTTTACTGGGAATTTCAGCATTTACCATTTATAACCGGTATAAACTGAAACAGCAATTAAAGGAATTTCAGTTGAGAAACAGCATTGCTTCAGATCTTCATGATGATATCGGATCAACACTCAGCAGCATTAGAATGTACAGTGATATTATAAGTGATAAAATTAAAGTTGAACATCCTGATGCCGCTTCTCTTTTAACTCTGATGAGTGAAAGTTCCAATGAAATGATAGATAACATGAGTGATATCGTTTGGGCGATAAAACCTACAAATGATTCCTTTGAAAATATTGCGGATCGAATGTTCAATTTTGCTTCAGGATTATGTACTACACACAAAATAGAACTTCAAATGCCTGTTTTTAAAGAACTAAATGATATAAAAATTGGAATGGAAGAACGTCGTGATCTTTATCTTATTTTTAAAGAAGCCATGATTAATGCAGTTAAATATTCTACTGCAACAAAGATCAGTATCAATTTTTCTCGATCAAAGGATAAATTGAGCATATCGCTGAATGACAATGGTATTGGTTTTGATACATCCTCTAAAAATACTACCACTGGAGGAAACGGACTTAAAAACATGAAAGAAAGAGCTGAACTTCACAACTGGATTTTAACAATTGATTCCGCCCCTGACAAAGGAACTGAGGTTAAATTGTTTATTAATAATATCTGAAATTCTATTTTGAGTGGTAAATAAAAACCATTAAAACATACAATTAAAATTGGTTGTATTAATGGTTTTATAAATTTGAATAATCAAAGATCCGGTTGCGGTGTTATGCGCAAATAAGGTTTGATCTTCTTATATCCCTTAGGAAATTTTTTATCTGCATCTTCATCAGATACGGCAGGAACAATTATGCAGTCTTCGCCGTTCTTCCAATTTGCAGGAGTTGCTACGCTGTATTTAGCAGTTAATTGTAATGAATCGATAACACGCAATAATTCAGTGAAATTTCTACCGGTTGATGCAGGATAGGTTAAGGTCAGCTTTATTTTTTTATCCGGCCCTATAACAAATACAGACCTCACCGTAAATTTTTCACTTGCATTTGGATGGATCATATCGTACAACAACGCTATTTTTCTATCAGCATCTGCAATCATAGGAAAGTTAACAATTGTATTCTGCGTTTCATTAATATCGAGCACCCATTTTTCATGCGAATCCAGCGGGTCAACACTTATGGCCAAAACTTTAACCCCTCTTTTGTCAAATTCACTCTTTATTGCACTCATATATCCGAGTTCTGTAGTGCACACCGGGGTAAAGTCGGCAGGGTGTGAAAATAATACTCCCCAACTGTCTCCGAGCCAGTCATGAAAATTTAACTCTCCGGCTGTAGTTTCAGCGCTGAAATCGGGCGCTATGTCTCCTAATCGTAATGCCATATTTTTTTTTTAGATTATACCTAAATATTTTAAAACGCTAAAGTAAATATCGCACCGGAAACTTCCATATTCACTCTTTAAATTTTGCGTAAATAAACACCCTATATGTGTAAAAAATTCCACAGGCTAGAGTTACGCTTGAATAATTAATTGCTTTAATTAACGGAACCACTTAGCTAAACGGTTGTGGAATATAGATTGCACATCAATAAGGAAATTTATTGAGTTCATCTAAAACTATTTTATGAAAAAGCGAAGTATTAACGCATTTTGTGCTTTGATAATAATTATTATTAGTGCACAAACTAATGTTCAGGCAGCAACACATGATTACGCAGTAAATTCCAAGGAATTTAATTTTAAAATTTCATTTGCAAAAGATGAAGACGGGGATGGGGTAAAGGATAAAAATGATGAATGTCCCGGAACACCAGGTGGTGTGGTGGTAGATAACAAAGGTTGTCCTGTTGACAATGATCTGGATGGAGTTGCCGATTTTCTCGATAAATGCCCTTCAGTTATGGGAGCAGTTGCATTAAATGGTTGTCCTGATAAAGACAATGATGCCGTTTCAGATATTGATGATAGTTGTCCGGAAGTTCCGGGTCTCGCGAGATTTATGGGTTGCCCGGATAGTGATGGTGATGGTATTGAAGATGCAAAGGATAAATGTCCGAATGCCAAAGGACTTGATCTTTTTAAAGGATGCCCTGACACAGATGGTGATGGCGTTGAAGATGCAGCAGATAAATGTGCAGATTCTAAAAAAGGAATTAAAGTAGATGCAACAGGATGTGTTGCTGATTCGGATCGCGATGGAATTGCGGATTCAGAAGACAAATGTCCTGATACTCAGAAAGGAATTAAAGTTGATGCTAAAGGTTGTGCTGCTGATACCGACGGTGATGGTATTATCGACACAGATGATAAATGCCCTACTACAAAAGCAGAAGGATCTGCAAATGGTTGCCCGATAGTTAAACCAGACGTTAAAAAACGACTTGATTTTGCTGCACGGGGAATTTTATTTGAATCGGGGAAGGCAACATTAAAAACCAGTTCTTATGATATGTTGGATGAGGTGATCAGCATTTTAAAGGAATATCCTGATTATAATTTGAGGATAGGTGGACATACCGATAATGAGGGAGGTGACGATACTAATTTTCAGTTATCTCAAGCCAGAGTGGATGCGGTTAAAGCTTATCTGCTCAGTAAAGGCGCTACAGGGGCTAGAATGGAGGCAACTGGCTTCGGCGAATCAAAACCAATTGCAACAAATGATACTGCAGCAGGCAGAACGCAAAACCGTAGAGTGGAACTGGAACTATATATAAAATAAATTTTTTAAATTATGATGCACTTACCAATATTATAATAGATTAATATATTCAATTTAGAGGAAGCAGTTTGGATTTATTTTCCAGGCTGCTTTTTCGTGTACAATTAGGTGTGTCAAGCAGCTGGTCATTTGTAAAATCTGAAATTCTGAAAAATAAATATATATTTGTGAATAGCAGGTAAAATATGTTGATAAAACTCAATTACCAAGTAGCCAAGCACATACCCACGATCTTTTTAAAGGTATTGGCAATATTTTTTTTATTATTGAGTAATTCTAACTCTTATTCACAAAACTTTATTATTGAAGAATTTGGTTCAAAACAAGGGATAGCCAGTGCAGAAATTTATACGTTATTTCAGGATGATGTGGGGTATTTGTGGATGGGAACGCGCTTAGGAGTGAGCAAATTTGATGGATTGCGATTTGTAAATTACAATGGAAGTGAAGATAAACGATTTGGAAAGGTGTTTTCTATTACACAGGATGCTGAACATTGTATTTGGATCGGTGCAGAAAACGGATTATTTTTTTATTATGCCAATGAAGTTAAACAAATTAAATTTGATAAATCTTTTCCTGATCCCTGGATATATTCCGTGTTTTGCCCTGATGGAAATTCTCTTT
>JAYSYX010000224.1:0-10232 GCA_043727235.1 Bacteroidota bacterium | reverse complement strand
CAGCTAATTATATAGAATCAGGTGTCCCGATATTTTTTACTGATGCAGGTTGGAACGGAACCAATTTTTATGCCTCTGAAGGGCATTTTCAATGGAATGTCCCAGCTGGAGGATTACCCACCGGAACAATTATAACTTTTACAGGTGGAGGAGCAGGAGGATTTACAATTTTTGGAACAGGTTTATTAGAACCAGGTTCAAATGCAACTGCAGGAACATTATCCTCAACAGCTTCCACTTCTTCCATGGCCTTAACCACATCCGGAGATCAAATAATATGTTATATCGGAAGTATTGCTTCTCCTAACTTTATTGCATGTATTAATTTCAACGGCATATGGTCACCTGCAACTACTTCTAACCAAACATCAATCCCAACAGGATTAAATGCAGGTACAAATTGCGCGTTATTAAATAATAATGATAATGGTATTATTAATTGTTTATTATTGCCCGATCCCTCCACCATCGCCGATTATAACAATCCCGCAAACTGGGTATATAATGATGCAACCAGATATGTTTTACCACCGGTAGTTGGTCCTTGTGATCTACTTTTGCCAGTCGTTTTGAAAGATTTTTATGCAACAGTGATCGATAATTCAACACGATTAAACTGGATCACATCCACCGAATTAAACACCTCGCTTTTTATTTTAGAAAAGGCAATTACTGCAGAGGAATTTAAAGTAATAGGAACATTAAATGCAGCCGGAAATTCCACAACTACACTAAATTATCAGTTTACCGATGATGAAATTTCAAATTCCCCTGTTTACTATAGATTAAAAATAATTAATACAGATAATTCATTTGAATATAGTAAAACAATTGTAGTAAATGCATCATCATTTAGTCCAATATTGGAAAACATCTCCCTACACCCAAATCCGGCAATAAATGAATTAAATATTCAGACTAAGTTTGAAATTTCCGAAATTGAAACACTCGAAATTATAAATACAACCGGTCAAAAAACAAACTTCAACTTACACAATTTAACTTCCGAAGAAAATAATTTATTAATCGATATCTCAAATATTCCACCAGGATATTACTTCATCCACATCCTCACAACAAACGGCAATATTATTTCTAGAGCGTTTATTAAAAATTAATTCCGTTGGAGTGACCTATGAAATAGGACATAAGACCTAGGATTGGATTTTGGAATCGAAGTATCCCGATGCTATCGTTAACCCGGCTGTTTAATTATCAATTGTCAATTATCAATTGTCAATTTTTTGTCTGGCTGTTCAATTGTCAATTATCAATTGTCAATTATCAATTTTTTTCCGGCCTCATATGTGGAAACAACAACACATCTTGAATTGCATGTTGATTGGTCATGATCATGGTTAATCTATCGATACCAATTCCGATACCTGCAGTTGGCGGCATGCCGTATTCCAATGCGCGTAAAAAATCTTCATCTAATTGCATTGCTTCTTCATCTCCGCGTTTACCTAATTCTAATTGACTTTCAAATCGCTCGCGTTGATCAATGGGATCATTTAATTCGCTGAATGAATTCAACATTTCTTTTCCGTTGCAAATTGCTTCAAATCGTTCCACTAAACCTTCCACTGTGCGATGTTTTTTAGCAAGGGGACTCATTTCCACCGGATAATCAGTGATAAAAGTAGGCTGAATTAAAAACGGTTCGCATTTTTCGCCGAATATTTCATCAATTAATTTTCCTTTCCCCATTGTTGCATCCACACGCACATGTAATTCTCTCGCTGTTTTATAAATTGCAGCCTCATCCATTTGCGAAATATCAATTCCCGTAAAATGTTGAATTGCTTCAAACATGGTAAATCTTTTCCAAGGGCGTTTGAATGAAATAATATTTTCTCCAACTTGCACTTCTGTGGAACCGGTAACTTCCATCGCCACTTTTTCTATCATCTCTTCGGTAAAATCCATCATCCAGTTATAATCTTTGTACGCAACATAAAATTCTATCTGCGTAAATTCCGGATTGTGAAATCTGTCCATTCCCTCATTGCGAAAATCTTTTGAAAATTCATAAACTCCGTCAAATCCCCCGACAATTAATCTTTTTAAATACAACTCATTTGCAATGCGCATATATAATGTCATATCCAAAGCATTGTGATGTGTTGTAAAGGGACGTGCAGCAGCGCCACCATAAAGGGGTTGAAGAATTGGAGTTTCTACTTCAATATATCCATGTGCATTTAAAAAATTGCGCATGGTATTTACTAATTTACTTCGTTTAATAAATACTTCTTTTACATCCGGATTTACAATAAGATCAACATAACGCATTCTGTAACGTTGTTCCGAATCTGTAAATGCATCAAAAACATTTCCTTCCGCATCCGTTTTTACAATCGGTAAAGGGCGCAAACTTTTACTCAGCAATTTAAATTCGCTAACGTGAATAGTTGTCTCTCCGGTTTTAGTGGTAAATACATATCCTTTTACACCAATTATATCACCAATGTCCAAATGTTTTTTAAATACTTCCTCATACATCGATTTATCTTCACCCGGACAAATTTCATCTCCCTTTACATAAATCTGTATTTTCCCAACACTATCCTGTAAAACAGCAAAGGCAGCCTTTCCCATAATACGTTTTCCCATTAACCTTCCTGCAAAACTTATATTCTGCAACTCTTCCGTTTTTTCAGGATGATTCGCAAGAATATATGCAGAGTTATGTGTTATTTCAAATTCCTCCGCAGGATATGGGTCAATCCCCATATTGCGCAAAGCCATCAAACTTTCTCTTCTTATATTTTCCTGTTCACTGTGATTATTACTCATAACGTTTTTTCAAATTTGGCCACAAAGATAAAACATTGCTACTCAGCATCGTGAATCGTTAATAATGAGGCGTGAATCCGTTAATAAATAGTAATTGGTCATGAATAAAACTTTTCGGCTAACTGGTTCGGCTCTCGAGGAACAATCTCATTACTCATAACTCATTACTCATTGCATAATTAAAGTTCCACTCGAAGAATTATTTGCGAAAAAGTTTCACCCATACCTCTATGCTTAAACTTCGCCCACCTGTGGTTGGTGAAAAACACACAACCACGGCATACGATGATTGAAGCATTCTCAATACTCATTTATCCTCCGTAGCTTTTGCGAAGGTGGACCATTCACCACTCACCCATTTCCTAATTTTCCTTAAATCTCCCCTGATCATTTCCTCTTTCCCTCCTCAAACCCTATCTTCGCAACCATTAACCAATTATCAACCTTTACGAACCCGGTTTGCTCATATTATCAAATTACTTTGGAGGAAAACTTCAGCCGCCCTTAAGCGGCAATTATCTGGATAACTACAATCCGGCAACAGGTTCCGTATACTCAAAAATTCCCGATTCCGACGAAAGAGATGTCGAAATGGCAGTGTTAGCAGCTCAAAAAGCCTTTTACGGATGGTCGACCCTGGAGGTTACGTTAAGAAGCCGAATTCTTCATCGAATTGCACAACTTATCGACGAAAAATTTGATCTTTTAGCGGAGGCAGAATCAATGGATTCTGGAAAACCTCTTGCTTTGGCTAAACGCATGGATATTAGTAGGGCACGTGATAATTTCGAGTTTTTTGCCTCAGCTGCACTTCAATTCAGCTCCGAAAGCCATAATCAAAAAGGAAAGTTTATTAATTATACTGTACGCAATCCAATTGGCGTTGTAGGATGTATCTCTCCATGGAATCTTCCACTTTACCTGTTTACCTGGAAAATTGCCCCGGCCTTGGCTGCAGGCAACTGTGTAATAGGAAAACCATCAGAAATTACTCCAAACACCGCAACATTATTAGCTGAAATTTGCATGGAAGCCGGATTACCGGCAGGCGTGCTGAATATTATTCACGGAACTGGTCCGAAAACGGGCGCTGCTATAGTTAAACATCCCGCCATTAAAGGTATTTCCTTCACAGGAAGCACCAGAGCGGGTAAGGAAATTGCCACAATTGCCGCGCCAATGTTTAAAAAGTTGTCGTTGGAGTTGGGCGGCAAGAACCCAGTTGTTATATTTGCAGATTGCGATTATGACCACATGCTTGCAACCACATTGCGAAGTTCTTTTACAAATCAGGGTCAAATTTGTTTATGCGGCAGCAGAATCTATGTTGAACAAAGCATTTTTGAAAGGTTTAAAAAAGACTTCGTAGAAAAGGCGAAACAAATGAAAGTTGGAGACCCCAGATCAGAGGAAACCACAATAGGAGCAGTTGTTTCGGAACCACATTACAATAAAATACTGTCGTATATCGACTTAGCTAAAGAAGAAGGCGGAACCATTTTATGTGGTGGCGAAGCAGTTCATTTAGATGGAGAATTTAAAAACGGCTGGTTTATTCAGCCAACGGTAATTGAAGGATTAAGTCCACAATGCAGGACAATACAGGAAGAGATTTTTGGTCCGGTTGTGAGTATCCAACCTTTTATTTCCGAAAGTGATGCCATAAATTTGGCAAATAATAGTGAATACGGATTGGCAGCCATAATATGGACCAATCATTTGGGTCGTGCTCATACCATGGCAGAGCAGATCGAGGCGGGAATTGTCTGGATCAACTGCTGGCTTGAACGCGATCTAAGGACACCATTCGGGGGCGTGAAGAACTCCGGAGTGGGTCGCGAAGGCGGTTTGGAAGCAATGCGTTTCTTTACCGAACCTAAAAATATTTGTATAAAACTTTAAAACGGAGGAAAGTGACTTTATTAAAAAACAACAAGCAAACCCCCACACTATTATTAATTACCGGAATAGCAGCTTCTATGCTGATAAGTTCTTGCGGAATGTATACTGCAGCTATTTCGAACGAAAATGCAAATACAACAATTGTTACCAATGAACCTCAATTTATTGAAGATTTTTATCTGAATAATACAGAGGAACTAGTGGTGCCTTCAAGGCTCGATAACAATTATACACAAAATAATACTACACGTAAACATAGACCTGAACCACACATTCAGCAACTTCCCATAAGTGAGGAATTAGCAATTTTGGGTGAAAATATCCGACTTGGTGAAAATGCTGATAACGAAAATATTGGAGGTTTGGATTATACATCTCCCGAAGATGCGGAAGATTTTGAAACTTATGAAGAACTTTTTACCATCAACGAACTCAGTGCCGGTGAAATTTTTGACCCCGCAAAAATGACCGACAGTATTCAGGTTTTTCTTGTTAGTCCGAGAAGCAACTGTTTTACTTTCCCTTTAGATGAAAGCAAAATAAATTCTGATTTCGGTTGGCGCCATAGCCGTTTTCATGCCGGTATCGATCTTGATCTGGAAACCGGAGATAATGTATATAATGCCTTCGACGGAATTGTAAAAGTATCTGATTATGTTTCCGGTTATGGAAATCTTGTAGTGGTAAAACACTTTAACGGATTGGAAACTTATTATGGTCACTTATCAAAAATTCTTGTAATAGAAGGTGATACTATTGAAGCGGGTGATAAATTGGGTTTGGGTGGAAGTACTGGTAGAAGTACAGGACCACATTTACATTATGAGATACGATATCGCGGTGCAGCAATAAATCCTAAATATTTGGTTGATTTTAAAAATAGTGTTCTCACTTCTGAAGTATTTTATTTGAAGAAAGATCACTTTAAACCAACAACTACTTCATCAACATCAACAACAGGTAAAAAATATTATACAGTTAAAAAGGGTGATACTTTAGGCAAAATTGCATCTCGCAATAAAACTACAGTAAGTAAGCTATGTAAACTCAATGGAATCTCATCTAAAAAAATATTGAGACCCGGTCAAAAATTGAGGGTGAAATAATTTTAAAATAATACAAAAAAATATAAAAAAGGAAGTGTAAAAATTACACTTCCTTTTTTTATTTAATTAAATCATAATAATTCAGATCACCTTTTAACAACAAATTTTTTTGTATCTACTGTGCTGTTCGTGTTATTGATAATTCTTACTATATATACCCCGCTTGGAAATTGGTCGGTCATGATTGAAATATTATCACCATGAAAGTTTTTGGTATTTACTAGTTTTCCATTAATATCAAATACTTCGCTTGTGTAATCTGCTGTTTCCCCTGTTTTAACTAAGGTATAATTGGTGGCAGGATTTGGTCCCAACGATGAAATAATAGGTTTGGGTTCTGCAACAATTTCTTTTGCTTTTAGTATGCCTTCTAAGCTTCCTCTCATGCCAATAACTACCGGATAAAAATTCATGGTAACATTTTCTGCTTTTGCCATATCAATAATATCTTCCAGTACATAATCAGAAAATGGTGGTTTAATACTCGGTGCATCACCCAATAATAAAATTACACGCCTTCTTCCAACACCCCAGTTCATTTCCTGAATTGTTTTTGCAAGGCCATCGTTTACACTTTCTGGTTCATCACCTCCTCCAACGGTAACAATACCTTTTACTATGTTTTTAGCTGATTCAAAGTCGTCAGTCAATTCATATTTACTGAACCATTTATTTCCATCAGCGTTTTTATCCCCATAAAAAGTAAATCCTACTCTGGTATTATCATAAGCATCAATTGCATTAATTATTTTATTAATACTATTTTTTATTTCATCAATATCATCCTTCATGCTATTTGTTTTGTCTATAACAAAAACAAGATCCGTTTTAGCGCTCATGTAATTTCTAATTATTTCACTTATTGCTTCAACTACATAACTTGCATTTTGTATTAAATAAGTTTCTCCACCGGTAGCTTTTGAAAGATCCATAAACAATTCGATGGTTAATTTACTAAAGGCATCTTCAGCTGCATTCAGGGAAGGAAGCTCGGGATTGAGCATTAATTGTCGTTCAATTTCATCATCAATTGATTTTTTCACTTTCTCATCGAGCACAGTTCTTTCCTTTTTTTTGCCATTGATGATTACTGATGAATTTTCATCTACCTCCTTGGTATCTTCAGAAAGTACAAAGAGGTCATCAGGAGGTTCCTCGCTAAATTTTTCCAGAGTGGTGGAAGTGCCGGTTGTTGGAGAATCAGGAGTGTTGTTGTCGCATTGGGTAAATAGAAATACCGAACAAGTAAGAAGCAGTAAAGTAGTACTTTTCATTTTGAATGGTTTTTTGTTTTATAATGATTCAGATCATATTCAAAATCCACAACTTCTCAGAATATAATAACGGAGGATAGTATCTGAAAATTTTAAAGCCGGAGTTTTTCCTACCCCGATTTAAAATTTGAAAGTATATTTGGGGCATGAGCGATAATATTATCAATACCACAAAAGCACCGGAACCTGTAGGTTTATACCCGCATGCGAGAAAGGTTGGAAACTTATTGTTTCTGTCGGGAATTGGTCCTAGAGAGGCCGGAACTAATAATATACCAGGTTTAGAACTGGACAAAAATGGTAATTTTTTAAAATTTGATTTTGAAGCTCAATGCCATTCTGTATTTGCGAACGTAAGAGCAGTATTGGAAGCATCCGGAGCTAAGTGGCTCGATATAGTTGATGTGACAGTTTTTCTTACCGATATTAAACGGGATTTTGCTATTTACAATAGAATTTATGCGGAATATTTCAAAGAAAACCAACCCTGCAGAACCACGGTAGGCATTACTTCACTTCCTACCGCCATTGCAATTGAACTCAAATGTATAGCTGTTATCAGCTGAATCCTGAAACTCAGCCATTTATGCTAAAGTTTGGTTAAGAAGCATCCTAATAACTGAACTATGTTATTTTTTCCCTTTTGAAATCCGTACCTTTGCACCAAATTTCGGGTGCCTTCAGAGTGAAAAACGGAAAAAAAGATACAATTGCTACAAAAGATATTTTACCTGCCATTAGTGAAAAAAATATTCCCTATCTGGAAGTGGTGGGTGCGAGAGTGCACAATCTAAAAAATATTAATGTTTCCATTCCACGTAATAGCCTTGTGGTAATAACAGGTGTAAGTGGAAGTGGAAAGAGTTCACTTGCCTTTGATACAATTTATGCAGAAGGTCAACGCCGTTATATGGAAAGTTTTTCTGCTTATGCCCGTCAGTTTTTCGGAGCAATAGAACGTCCTGATGTTGATAATATTACAGGTCTTTCTCCGGTAATTTCCATTGAACAAAAAACAACAAATAAAAACCCGCGATCAACTGTGGGCACCATCACTGAGATATATGATTTCTTGCGATTATTATTTGCACGGGCTTCTGATGCTTATAGTTATGTTACCGGCGATAAAATGGTGCGGTTTACTGAAGAGCAAATTGTTGAAAGTATTATTAAAAAATTTTCTGCTAAAAGAATTGTATTACTTGCCCCATTGGTTAGAGGAAGAAAAGGACATTATCGCGAATTGTTTGAACAAATTCGAAAACAAGGATATTTAAAGGTTCGTGTTGACGGGGAGATAAAAGACCTTTTACCTAAAATGCAAGTCGACAGATATAAGATACATGATATTGAAATTGTGATCGATAGGTTTAAAGTGGATGAGAATGATCATATCAGAATAAAACAAAGTGTTGCACAGGCACTTAAATCAGGGAAGAGTTTTATTATGGTTATGAATTCCGATACAAACGAGATATTTAATTATTCTAAAAAATTGATGTGTCTTGTATCTGGTATCAGTTATGAAGAACCTTCTCCAAATGCTTTTTCATTTAACTCTCCATATGGTGCATGTACTAAATGTAAAGGTTTGGGTGTAGTATATGAAGTAAGTTTGGAATCGCTTATTCCCGATGCATCAAAAACAATAAACAACGGCGGAATAGTTGCTCTGGGAGAGTTTAGAGAAAATATTTTGTTTAAGCAAATAAAGTCCATTGCAACAAAATATAAATTTTCATTATCCACCCCATTAAAAGACATTCCTAAGAAAGGATTAAATGCAATATTATTCGGTAGTGAAGGTGATGCTGAATTACCTGATGATGATACCATTTTTCTTGGTGATGCCGATAGATGGTATACTTTGGAATTTGGCGGACTTACAAAATTGATTAAACGTTGTTTTTCTGATTCTATTTCTGAAAACATGCGTCGTTGGGCAGAGGATTTTATGGTGAAGGCAACTTGCGATGAATGTAAGGGAACCAGATTAAAAAAGGAAGCACTTTATTTTAAGGTGGATGGAAAAAATATTTCCGAATTATCACAAATGGACATTAAAGATCTTCAATCCTGGTTCGAAACGGTGGAACTCGGTATGTCGTCCAAACAAAAATTAATTGCTAAAGATCTTTTAAAAGAAATAAGATCAAGAATAGGGTTTATAAAAAATGTTGGATTGGAATATCTTTCACTCGACAGGCCAACAAGAACTTTAAGCGGTGGTGAATCGCAACGAATACGACTTGCAACACAAATTGGATCACAGTTGGTTGGTATAACTTATATTTTGGATGAACCCTCTATCGGTTTACATCAACGTGATAACAATAAATTAATTGAAGCATTAAAAGAATTACGCGATAGTGGAAATACTGTTTTAGTAGTGGAGCACGACAAAGATATGATGATGCATGCGGATTATGTTATTGATCTAGGACCGGGTGCTGGTATTCATGGTGGAAAATTAGTGGGTGAAGGAAGTCCTGAAGATTTTGCTAAAGCAGATACTCTTACTGCAGAATATTTAAGAGGTGAAAAAAATATTGAATATCTTAATACCCGAAGAAAAGGAAATGGAAAGGAGATTAGTTTAAAAGGAGCATCCGGTCACAATTTGAAAAATGTTGATGTAATATTTCCTTTGGGAACATTAATTTGTGTTACAGGTGTAAGTGGCAGCGGTAAGTCAAGTTTGATAAATGCAACATTATTTCCCATAATGCAGCAACATTATTATAATTCACTTAAAAAACCATTGGCATATAGTAAAATTGACGGACTCAAACATATTGATAAAGTAATTGAAATTGATCAATCGCCAATTGGTAGAACTCCCCGTTCAAATCCTGTTACCTATATCGATATTTTTTCGGAGATAAGAAACCTGTACGCTTTGATACCTGAAGCAAAGATCAGGGGTTATAAAGCAGGTAGATTTTCTTTTAATGTGAAGGGCGGAAGATGTGATGTTTGCGAGGGTGGAGGAATGAAGGTGATAGAAATGAATTTTTTACCTGATGTATATGTGGAATGTGAGAAGTGCAGGGGAAAAAGATATAACAGAGAAACATTGGAGATATATTTCAAAGGAAAAAATATTGCAGATGTTTTAGATATGACAGTGGATCATGCTGTTGATTTTTTT
>JAYSYX010000223.1:0-10300 GCA_043727235.1 Bacteroidota bacterium | reverse complement strand
ATCATAAAAACCGGCCGTGGTTTAATCGAATAAGCCTTACATTTGCACTATGAAATCGAAGTTAAATACCATTGTTCTTATCCTTGCTTTTTTAAGTGCAGGAACGTTGATTTCCTGCAAAGACAAAGCAACAACGGCAAACAGTATAGCTCAACCGGGAGATGAAAAAACACTGTCGACAGATGTGGTGGAAAATCTCACAAATATAACTTTTGAACGCGACCTTCACGATTTTGGAGAGATGATTCAAAACGAGGTGGTTCAAACAGAATTTAAATTTACAAATACCGGCAAATCCCCTCTTATTATTTCCAGTGCGCGGGGAACCTGTGGTTGCACAAAACCGGAATGGCCAACAGAACCCATTGCACCCGGAGAATCAGGTGTAATTAAAGTAGGTTTCGACAGCAAAAATAAAAGCGGCCCGTTTAATAAAACAGTAACTGTTACTTCAAATTCCAACCCTGCTGAAAACAGAATAATAATTAAGGGTACTGTAATTGTTCCAAAAGATAATTAAATTAATATAACCAAAACCAAGTAAATATGATTGATAAATTAGTAATTCTAATGCCTACCAGTGGTGCGGAATCCTCGGGATC
Source organism: Bacteroidota bacterium (assembly GCA_043727235.1). Classification (GTDB taxonomy): domain Bacteria; phylum Bacteroidota; class Bacteroidia; order Chitinophagales; family BACL12; genus UBA7236. The sequence goes on along the minus strand of JAYSYX010000223.1, from coordinate 9,698 downwards.
CAGCTTTATGAGCATTGCATTTTTTGTTTTGTTTTTTCTGATCCTTTATTTTTTTATGATTCGCCCGCAATCAAAAAAGGCAAAAGAACAAAAATCATTTTTAAATGAAATTAAAGTTGGCGATAAGATTGTTACTATAGGTGGAGTACATGGTAAAATTTTAAAAGTTGATGATGATACTTATCTTATTGAAGTAGATACAAACACGAAAGTGCGCATCGAAAAATCTGTTATTTCTTTAGATTTTACAAAAGCTGTTGCTGCACGCAAACAACAATCATAATCAACTTCAATTCATTTAATTGACATTTACTGATTCTTACACTCGTTCAGTAAACCCAAAACCAGGCAGAAATATAATTCGCATTATTTTTTGTCTGGTTCTTGCTATAATGTTATGGTTGTTAAACGTATTATCCGAACAACAGGAGGATATAATTACAGTGCAATTAAGTTATAAAATTGCCGACAATAAAGTAAATACCATTAAATTGCCGGAGGAGGCAAATATTATGGTTCGCACGAGTGGATGGAACTTATTAAAAGAATATTTTTTCAACAGGTCCTTATCACTTGACCTTATTAATTACACAGATAAGGAACTCCTTCTCACGAATCAAAATATCTCCATTTTCAGCGAGGGATTACCAGGAGTTTATCAGATACTGCGCATATCACCTGACACCTTGAATATGCAGTTTGAAGCCCTGCTCACAAAAAATATTCCCGTTATAATTACAACAGGTTCATCGAAAGAGAATCCATTTAACATAGATTCTATTTTTATTAATCCGGATACCATTTCTATTTCAGGTGCAGAATCACTTGTGGAAAAAATAGAATTCTGGCCCACAGAAGCCATAGAAATATCACCTGCTGATACTTTACATAATGGTTCTGTTGCATTGGAATATCCCAAACAGAATAATATTCAAATGTCGGCGATAGTAGTATCCTACAAAATAAAAATTTCACCTTTAACACAACATTCATTTACAACTCAAATCCCTATTCCGGGAACAGAGAATAGTAAAGCTGTTGTTGTTAACTTTACGACAGATAAATTATTTCCCGGAGCAACTAATGGGGAGGGGTTTCAATTTATTACCCGTTATGATTCATTAAATCAAAGGTTTAACATTATCAATGTGAAATATCCGGAAGGAGCACAAAATATTAATACGGTTCCGGCGTCCCTATATACTACAAAACAAAAATGATAAAAGCAGGAATTACCGGAGGTATCGGCAGTGGTAAAACCACCGTCTGCAAAATATTTGAAGTTTTAGGCATTCCCGTATATTATGCTGATGACCGTGCAAAGGAATTAATTACAACTGATACTACACTCATTAAAAAAATTAAAAAATTATTGGGGGATGATGTATATGATTCAGAAAATAACATCAATAAAAAAAGAATTGCTGCCATCGTTTTTAATTTTCCGGAAGTTCTGGAACAATACAATGCCATAGTTCATCCGGCGGTTTTTGATGATGCCGAAAAATGGATGCGCCGACACCAACAATTTGATTATATTCTGGAGGAAGCCGCTTTATTATTTGAAACAGGCACCTACAAAAAGTTAGATACTATAATTTGTGTAACTGCTCCACTCGAAGTTCGTATCGGGCGAATAATAAAACGTGATGGATTAACAGAAGATGAAATTCTTTCGCGTATTTCCAATCAAATGCCGGAAGAAGAAAAAATAACACTCAGCGACTTTGTTATTTATAACGATGGAGAAACACCTTTGATACGACAAGTTTTAAGGATACACGAAAAACTTATAGAGAAAGGGAATAAATAAAGGATGTAACATTCTGCATAATTGTGAGATCGCAGAAATCCCGGAACTCAGAAATAAAAAGTTATTTAAAATCTCGGAGTACCAGTTTGAATTGTTTCAGGTTCCTTGAATATAATGCCTTTATATTGCACTCCAACAGTTAAAATTCCCTCCGCCGGTAAATTCGCAGCAGAAAAAGCACCGTTATAACTTAAATTTAATCCCCAATCCTTAAATATAAATCCTGCCTTTAAAGCATATGCAATATAATCCTGATCATTTAAATAAAGTGCAGTGTAGGTATTGTTACAATCACAATCTCCACCTGCCTTCAGTGACCGTTTTACAAAAAGATCCGCAGCTGCATATAAATAAGGAACAGGTTTATATCCCAATTCCAAATTAGATAAAATTGCACTGCTATAATTATTCGTGCGAATATCACCTCCTAAATAATAACTGAACCATGATTTATTAAATCCCCAACCAACTCCGGCGCCGGGCTTAAATCCAAAACTATTGAAACCCGTTTGCAAACCTGTTAAATAATTATAATCCATGGTATTAGTTTCTACAAAAAAAGATAAAGAGACCATGGGTTTATCCTCAATAAATTTATAAAGTGCTCCAGCTTCAATATTTCCAAAATAATTTAAACTTCCCGTTTCAAGATAATTTCCATCTACAGAATTAAATATATCAAGATCACCTTCAGATGTAAGCATTTTATAGGGAACCTTTAATTGAAGCGTGATCTTTTTTGAAAGTCCATACTGAGCAAATAATTGTATTGTTATGTCGCTTATACTTACCGGGAGCTCAGTTATCTCACCTGTACTGTCGTATGCTTTATTATATTCAGAATTACTGAAAGAAAGGTTGACGTACAATTCATTTTTTTCAAGTGTCCACACCTGACCATATGAACCCGATGCCATTAAAATTGTGAAGAATAGTGTGAATATATGTCTTATTCGCATACTTTTACAGTTGGATATTCAAAAATACATATTTCATCTGCAAATAAAAATTTATGACCGCATCAACCTTCGATCTTGTAAAAGATATATTTTTTCTACTATTCTTTATTGTGGGAACCTTGTGGATGTGGGGTAAACTAAAGTTTGGATTTGCAACCCAATCTAAACTGGAACATATTTTTTCGCGCAGTCGGTATCGCTTCAAATGGATGTTTCTTATAGGATTACTTCTGCTAACAGGATTATTTGTCTGGCAATACGCTTTGGGAAACTAATTTACCGGAAGTTCAAAAGGCAGGTCAATTGGCTTCAGATCTACCATATGACATTTTTCACAAAATTCAGGTGTTTTATTTTCATACCACAATTGACGAAACTGACGATAACCCGGAGAATTAAGACATTTTAATAATCCATCATCGAATACATGCCCAAAGTTCAATTCTTTTGGAAATGGTTTAGCACAACAGGGAGTTGCATATCCATCCCAACTGATATAAAAATGCCCCCAGGGAAGATGACATTTTTTAAATTCATTTTTTGATTTTACATCCCATAAAGTGAGCTCCACATTTTTAAGTTCGTCTGCTTTATCCTTTGCCCTTTTTAATTCATTTTTAAATGCATCGCTATGAAAAAAATCGTAATAACCTATATCGTGTGCTGTAACGGCAGCAACATTAAATGGGGTAATATTAATATAGTCAACACCTAATTCACTTGCAGCTTCCACCACTTCAGCCATGTTGAAATAATTTTCTTTAATTGCAACAAAGTTGAACATAACATCCGCTCTTTTATCCTTACAATATTCCACTATCGCCTTAACGTTATCATAAAACAATTTAAATTCACCCCGCAATCTTACATTTTCGTAGGTCTCCCCCACCCCATCCATTGATATTTGTAATGTATCAAGATCATCAGCAATAGCCTTTACAATTTCAATACTATTTGGCAAATGCGCGTTAATTGAAATTGTAGTAATAATTCCTTTATTTTTCGAGCGTATGTATTGAAGTGCTTCCGGAAGTTGTTTATACATCAGTGTTTCTCCCAGACCTGTTAATCCGATGGAATCAACATAAGGATAAACTTCATCAACTACTTTTTTTAATTGTTTAATATCCATAAATCCCTTGTCCATATCTTCACCATATTGATACTCTCTGGGACATGTGATGCATTTTAAATTGCAATGGTTCGTAACTTCCAGCATAATGGAAGATGGATGCGCAACTTTTGTACTGTTAATTCTTTTCAGATACCAGGCATAGATTTTATTAGAGGTATAACGAAAAAAGTTGAGCCCCCCAGGTAAACTTCTGAGTCGCCGTATCGCTTTTTTAATTCTTCTGCTATTTATACCAAATGCCATGGAACCGCAAAATTACAAAGAGGGACGCTAATTTTGCCGGTTAAAATAATACAATGGTCGCTTCAGGTAGCTTGTGATCCGTAAAATGCATATCCTCACATGCCATAATTCAATTTACTACCATTAATCTAGTTATACATCCATGCTTCACTCTAAATTATTACCTTTGACGATAATTCAATTTACTATGAAACAGTTTATTATCGCTTTTTTATTCTGCGTATGCACACCCTTACTAGCACAACATACATTTTCTATATGTGCAGTGGACCCTGTTACCGGTGAAGTTGGAAGTGCCGGCGCATCCTGCATCGAAAATTCGCATATTATCAGCGATGTTCATCCTGGAGTTGGAGTTATTCATACTCAAGCCTATTATGTGCCTGGAAATCAGAATTATGCGGAAGATCTGATGAATTTAGGAGTGGCGCCTTTAGCTATAATAGATTCGTTGGTTTTAAACGATTTTTTTGGCAATAATACTATTCGCCAATACGGAGTAGTTGACCTTGTGGACGGTGGCAGAAGCGCTGCCTATACTGGCGAAAGTTGCAGCGACTGGAAAGGACATCTTACCGGAACTACCTATGCAATTCAGGGAAATATTTTATTGGGGCCGGAGATCTTAGATGGTATGGAAACAAATTTCATCAATACCGATGGAAACTTAGCCTGTAAATTAATGGCTGCATTGCAGGGAGCAAAAGTTCCGGGTGCTGATACACGTTGTCTGGATGCAGGAATATCCGCTTTATCGTCTTTTATTCGTGTTGCTAAACCTACTGATGAAGTAAATAACCTTTGGCTCGATCTTAAAGTTGCGGATGTGGAAGGCGATAGTATAGATCCTATAGATTCTCTTCAAACCATATTTGATGCTCTTGGCGGATGTGATTTTACAGGCTTGCATGATATTCGAAATAATGATGCTGCACCGGTAATTTATCCGCAACCATCAATGGATGTGATCATTTTTAGTTTGAATAACAATTTTGATGTAATAGAGTTATATGATCTTAACGGAAGATTATTATTTACTGAAAATACAAGCGGAAAAAATTCGATCGCTATAAATAGTGCTGATTGGGGTCCCGGTATTTATTTATACATTTTGACAAAGGAAGAGCGTGTTACTTCAGGGAAAATTATTGTAGAGTAGAATAAATTATCAGATTTCTTTGAGAGTTCTCATTTAATGTTAAAGCCCGGAGACCAACTCCGCAATACTCAGCAGAGATTTTTGTGGAGGTGTAATTACATTTACAAAACCCTGTTCAGCTAAAAACTTTTTTGTGTTTGAACCGATCGCAATTACTGTATGATCTGCTTCAATTTTATTCTCCATCAGATAACCTTCTGCATTTAAACTGCTTGTAAACACTAAAATATCCGCTTCAATTTTTTTTGAGGAAAAAGCTGTATTATCATATACCGATAAAGCAGTGGTTCTGCAATACTTCGAAATTATTTCCTGAATATCGGGTTGGCGATTTAGCGCCCCTGGAAATAAAACCTTCTCACCCTCAGCCCTTGCAATAAATGCATCAGAAATGGTCGCATTTTCACCTTCACCGATAAATTCAACACAGTATCCATATTGTTGTACCATTTTTGAAGTCTCAGCGCCAATTGCTGCCAATTTAATTTTTTCAGGCAGAGAACTTATCTGCTCAAAAAAATGAATAACTCCATTCTTACTGGAAAAAAATATCCAATCGTAGGTATCCAAATTTGGATCATCGGTTATTGCAATTCTGTTTATGTCGACAAACGAAACAGATTCTACTAAAAACCCTGCATTTTTTAATATTTGCAAATGAAGATCAGCACCAAAGGGAGCTGAAGAAATAAATACTTTTTTATTTTGTTTAGATGTAAGTGTTTGAAATATTTTTTCTGCCAGTTGATATGTGGTGCTTGATTTTAAAAACAATCTTCTTAAGCCGGCTCCTTTTTCATCAGCCTGAGCAACCCAAACTTTGTATTCGTTATTTTTTTCTTCGCAATAAACACCCAATGGCATATGACATCCGCCTTGAAATAAATTCATGATCCTGCGTTCAACAGCTATGGTTTTTTCTACATTGATGTCATTTATTTTTTCTAATAAGTCAATCATGAATGCATCTTTTTCCCTGCATTGAAATGCAAGTACCCCTTGGGCCGGAGCAGGTACTATCTTTTGCGGTAATACTTTCACAACATGCAGATCGTCCACATTTAAACGCAATCGATGAACTCCGGCAAATGCAAGAACTATAGCATCAAATTCACCATTGCGCAGTTTTTTAATTCTTGTAGGAACATTTCCGCGAATATCCTTACATATCAAATCAGGTCGAAAGAATTTTAATTGTACATTCCTTCGGGAAGAAGAGGTTCCGACTATTGCATTTTCCTTTAATTGAAAAATTTTTAAAGGGTCAGTACTCTCTTTTCTTATCAAAATAATTTCAGAGGGATCCTCGCGTTGAGAAACGGCAGCAATTGTCAATCCCGGTGTAAAATCTGTAGGAAGATCTTTATGTGAATGTACTGCAACATCCACAGTATTATTTAATAATGCATCCTCAATTTCTTTGGTAAAAAATCCTTTACCTTCCAGTTTTTCAAGACTAAGATGTTGAATTTTATCACCCTGCGTTTTAATTATTTGAATTTCAGAAACAAATCCAAGTTCTTTTAATTCATCGCGTAAAAAATTAGCCTGCCATAAAGCAAGATCACTTCCACGTGAACCAATAATGATCGTTTTTTCCATAAATCTTAGTGTTTATGGTGTCTTGCCTCCTTTGAAGATGCCATGGTGAGTGCAAGATATTTTTTCTCCATATAATCAAGCAATTTTTCGATCACCTCTTTTGAGTTATGATCCAAAGCTGCAATATCTTTTGCATAAACTTCTTCCGTTGCTTTTTTTCTTATTTCATTTAATTTTAATGGTATTATGCTATGCGCCTTTTCAACCATTCGATCAACATATGCGGCCTGAAATTCCTTAACAAACTGATGCACCAAATGTTTTGCCTTTATCACTTCTGTTTTTCTGGAAGCAAGATTTTTTTGTGCGATGGAACGCAGGTCGTCGATCTGAATATATTCCACCGGAAAATTGGCGACCACAGTTTCTTCAGTATCAAGTGGAATGGCAAGATCAATAATTATTTTTTTTGTTTCGTCATCTCCAACAAGCGACTGGTAAATATTTTCCGATATTTCTTTTTTGAGGGAGGATGTTGAGGTAATTATTACATCAAATCCTTCTTTGTAATTTATTAACTCCGCTAAGGGAAATGCTTTTCCGTTGATGGAGGATGCTAATTTTTCTGCATTAATTAAAGTACGATTAAAAACTGCAAAATTTTTAAAGCCCATATCCAAAAGATAATCACACATGTGCGATATGGTTTCACCTGCACCTATCAATAAAAACCTGGTATTTACAGGTAGTTTAAAATGGCGCAATTTTAATGCGGCAAGAGAAACAATGGAAACTGGTTTCTCCGCAATTTTCGTTTCGGAATAGATCTTTTTAGCTGCAGGGATCAAAAATTTCATTGCTAGGCGGATATCGTCACCGGTAAGCTGCATTTCTTTAGAATCTTCATAAGCCACCCTTAGTTGACGAATGATCTCCCGCTCTCCCACTACCATAGAGTCAAGGGATGCGCTCACTTCACACAAATGCTCCAATGCCTGCGACCCTTCATATAATGAAGAGTGCATAGTGTTGCAAGCCTCAAAATCGGGATTTACTGCCTTGAAGAAATTCGTGGTAAAATTTACACTAACCTGGGAACTCGTGGTAAAAAAGTAGGTGACCCTGTTGCAGGTATTCAGATACATTAGCTCATCCAAACCCATTTCCTGCTTGATGAAACGCAGTTTTTCGGCAAGTTCATTACTCTCTTTATCTGAATTGATCACATAATGCCTTAACTGTTCAACCGGCACTTGTTTATGTGTAACTGTTAATACTTTGTATTGATTCACCGTCGCTTAAGATATATACTACTTACGTAAAAAGGCGTTGCAAAATTCATTACAGACGGTCATGGAATTGTCATGAAATTGTCATAAGCATATCAGATTCAACCAAAGGTGGATTTAGTTATGCACCAGATGAAAGAATATTCGGTTACAATAAATGTGTATTATTACGCATAGCAGTTCTCTTTTTAGCCATGTCAATTAAATTACCAATAATATCAAGTGATGAAGATTTTGACATGATCTATCCACTTGAGGTCAAACGTCTATCCGCTGTGCACTGGACCCCGCTTGCAGTTGGAAAAAGGGCTGCCCGTTGGCTCGTACAAAAAAAAGGTGATAAAATTTTAGATATTGGATCCGGTGCGGGGAAATTTTGTTTTATTGGAGCCCTTACAACAGATGGTCATTTTACCGGCGTAGAAAAAATAAAAAAGCTAACAGGTATCAGCCGCAAGATCCAAAAAAAGGAAAATATCAAAAACATCACCTTTTTGAATGATGATATTAAAAATGTACCCTTGTCCGGCTTTGCGGGAATCTATTTTTATAACGCCTTTCATGAACTCATTTTAGAAAATGATACAATAGAAAATCCCGCTCTAATTGCCGAACAATTATATTACGACTACTCCACTTATTTATACGAGCAATTAGAAAATTTACCTCTTAACACCCGACTTGTAACCTATTACGGCCATATTAATCAGGTGCCGAATAATTACAGGTTAGTTGATTCAGATTTTGAGAATGAGTTGAAATTTTGGGTGAAGGACAAATGATTTAATTATATAAAATTTATTGAAGTATTAAAATTTTCATCTGCTAAACAAATTATTGATGCAACACTGTAATATTTTGCGTTATCACCACATTACTCAAATTCCCACTCCTATCCCTTAACTGAATCTCAAAATTTACAATTTCAGAATCAGCATCAGGATCAACAAGTATTGTGTTGTTAAGTGTTACAACTAATTCGCCTTGAATAGAAATATCCGCACCTTCGGGCGCGAGTAAGGGAACATAAAATGATTCTGTTAAGGGAATTCTTGTGTCAGTTACATACAAGGAAAGAGAATCAGGTGAATTAAATCCAAGATCACCATTTCCATCCTCATAATAAACAATAAATACTATACTGTCCTCAAATGCTGTCACTGTACCGGGTGATACATTTCTGATTTCGATATAGGGTATATCGGGCATGGGAGGATTTATGATCACTTCATCCTTTTTGCACCCTACAAAAACAGAAAGAAAAATTAATCCGGGAAAGAAAAATTTATTTATCATTCTACAACAAAGGAAAAAAAGGTCATGATATAAAATTGTGAATTATCGGGTATCTCGGTGATATAATCATGGGAATTATCCTGCACATTTATCCGCATAAAATATACTTTGCCGGTTTCGAAATCGGATGTGTTAATTGAAAAATGGTGCCAATAAGGTAGTATATACAGTGGATCATAATATGATGGACCATAGTATGGAAAAAAGTTTGGCTCCACTTCAAATTCAGTTTCCGTCACTCCTGTATTAAATAAACCATCCT
>JAYSYX010000222.1:0-3876 GCA_043727235.1 Bacteroidota bacterium | reverse complement strand
AAAGGAATTCAGAACAAATAAAGGACCGAACCAGGAACAATCTTTAAGCTGGCATGCTAAATATTATATGAAGGCACTTTACTGGTCAATCATTGCCTTTCTGATTTATCTTTTTTATAAAAGAAAAAGTTTGGTACAACTCAATAACCGGTTTTTGAATAGTCTGTCATTCACGTTATTATTTTGGGGTTTGGCTAATTTGTTAAGTTCTTTGCCGTCTGGTGGCCGATTTTTAATAATAGCAAGCCTTTCTGCCTTACCATTGATCATATTTTATTTTCATTATGTAGATAATGATAAATACCTTTTAAGATTGGCCCGTTTTACTGTTCCTGCTCTGGTCTTATTTATCATTGTTTCCTTTCGATCCGGATTTTATTCACTCAGTATAAATACATTTATTGGAAACCCCATTGTCGCGCTATTTACAAATTATAATTTTTCTTTAAATGACTTGATTAAATGATTTTAAGAAAATGCTTTGCCTGAAAAATATAAAAAATCTGTATTAGTTTAAATTTCCAGGCTTATGAAATTGAGTATTATTATTCCGGTATACAATGTGGAAGAATACATTGAAAAATGTATTGTGAGCTTGCAGGACCAGGATTTATCAAAAGATGAATATGAAATCATCATTATTAATGATGGTTCTCCTGACAATAGCAGGGAGATAGTATTGAGGTTAATGGAACTTTATGGGAATATTGTTTTTATTGAGCAGGAAAACAAGGGGGTATCTATAGCCAGGAACAATGGGATTTCACGGGCAACAGGAACATATATTATGCCTATTGACCCTGATGATTATGTTTTGCCTAATTCACTTAAACGAATACTTGAAAAGGCCATTGTTCGGGAACTGGATGTGATTTACCTTGGCTTCACCATTCTGGATCAAAATGACAAATTAACCTGGAGCACATCCTATAAGGAAATGGAAGGAAAATTGTTTTCCGGTGTTGATGCATACTTTGCAGTAAGGGGAGAGGAGGTCAGGGATCCTGACAGGTCATGGGCGATATTGTATAGGAGGTCCTTGTTACAACAGTTTGCAATTGATTACCCGGAGGAAGTGCCCTACCTGGAAGATGGCTTATTTTTAGCAAAGGTATTTTGTGTTGCAGAACGATGTGGTTTTGATTCGGCTCCATTTTACCAGCGTACCACCCGGCCGGGATCAGCTACTAATTCAAAGTTGTTCTATGACGAAAGGGCACTAAATGGTTTTATCATGGCTGCAGATGACATCCGGTCATTCAGGAAAAAATATAACCTTGCAATTGAAAAAAGCAATTTGGTAAATCATGTTATTGCCAAGTTTATATTGTTGCCGGTAACTTCCTGCGTAGGAGCAAGGGATTGGAATGGGTATAAAAAAATTAAGCAGCGCATTGTAGAAATGGGGTTTACCAAACTTGAATTGAAAGGATGCAGAGGCGTATACTATACATATGCATCTCATTTTAATAAATCAAAAGATTGGTTCTTTTTTTATTACCGATTTCAATTAATAATGAAATCGATTAATTATCGGATTGCGAAGTCTAAATCCCGGTTGGTCTATATCAATTAGTTATTGGTAATACTATTTCCGCTACTATTTTCGTCTCATATTGTAGGCAATAAATAGTTATTAATCTGAGAAAACAATCAATATTGGAAAACTTTACCAAATGAATTATCACCTGAATTTCAATTATTCATATTTAATTATTGCACGACAAAATATTGTAAAGTTGCAATATAGAGAAACAACCGGAAAAATATTTCCAATCATTTTTCAGTTTCCGGCCAACAATTTGAATTTTATTAAAACACTTAATTGCCCATGTTAAAGGGAAATAGATAATATGGATAAGAAGAAAATATTAATCGTATCCAATGCGTTTTACCCACAAAATTCTCCCCGGTCTTTTCGAACAACAGAATTGGTGAAAGAACTTGCTCGACAGGGTCACCTGATTACTTTATATACTTTGAAGGATGAATTGATTCATAGTAAAATTGAATCAACATTTAATATCAAGATCAAAGATCTTGGGCAATTGAAATATAAAAGCCTTTCTACTGATCATGCAAACAAATTTGTTTCATTATTTAAGAGAGCGTTGAGTCGTAGCTTATTGATGCTTGCGGAGTATCCTGATGTGGAGTTAATGTTTTTGGTTGATAAAGTATTAAGGGATGAAAAGGGGTATGATATGTTGATTTCCATAGCTGTTCCTTTTCCGATCCATTGGGGAGTTGCAAAAGCAATTTCAAAAAACAGGGACCTGGCAAAAATATGGGTGGCCGATTGTGGTGATCCTTACATGGGTAATAAAGCCGATAGCTTTCAAAAGCTTTTTTACTTTAAGTATGTGGAGAAATGGTTTAGCAGAAAAGTTGATTTTTTAACGGTTCCTACAGAAGGATCCATTGCAGCCTATTACCCTGAGTTTCATAAAAAAATAAGGATAATACCACAGGGATTTAATTTTGAGGAGACAATAATTTTTGATGGTGCGATAAATAACGAGGTGCCCACATTTGCTTACGCAGGTGGTTTCATAGCGGGTATCAGAGATCCGGGGGAGTTGCTTGATTTTTTAAGCAAATATGAACATCCGTTCAAATTTATTATTTATACATCCAATGTTGAATTAGTCTTGCCTTACGTAAAAGCATCCAACAACAGGATTGAAGTAAGGTCATATATTCCCAGGGATAAGTTACTGTTTGAATTGAGCAAAATGGATTTTTTGGTAAACTTTAATAATGGAACAACAGTGCAGACACCGAGCAAATTGATAGATTATGCACTAACCCGTCGCCCGATTTTATCCATTGATACGGGTAAACTGGATAAATTGACAATTGCTGATTTTCTAAATGGTGATTATACTAACAAGGTTGAAATAGGCGATGTTGAAAGGTACAATATTAAGAATGTTGCCAGGAAGTTTATCGAACTTTCAGCATAGGGGATTTTAATAAAGTTTTTTGACCTGCTCAATTCAATATTCTGAAGACATTTTCAGAGTAAAAAACCATAAGGAAGTTTAATCTTTCATTTGTACCATATCAATGTTAGTCGATTTTTTAAAAAGGCAAAAAGCAGCTTTAGGTGCGCATCGCACCAATTCCAGAGGAAAGGCACTTTCGGGTCGTTTTCTAATAATTGAGTCGGACGATTGGGGTGCAATCAGAACTCCATCCCTGCTAGCGCTGGAGGCTTTTAAGAAGAAGGGATTGGATCTGGCTAATAGTGTTTATAAATATGATAGCCTGGCCAGTAATAATGATTTGGATGAACTCTTTAATCTTTTGCAATCCTTCCGTGACGTTAATGGAAATCCATTAAGGATAACTGCCAATGTTATAATGGCAAATCCTGATTTCGAAAAGATTAAAGGCGCAAATTTCACCCAATTCTTTTTTGAGGATTTTCGAAAAACGCTGTTGCAATATCCTGAACATGACAAGTCTTTTTTTAAATGGCAACAGGGAATTTCGGAGGGGTTATTCATACCCCAATTTCATGGCAGGGAACATTTGCAATACAGGCGTTGGTTAAAGGTGCTGCAATCAGGTAATAAGGATGCTTTATTCTGTTTTGATATGGGCGCTACCTACTCCGGAAAGGCTGATTATAGTTTTATGGAGGCATATGATTGGGATCAGCCGGACGAAGTGCAAGAGCAGGAAAAAATTATTACAGAAGGGCTGGCCATGTTTGAACAAATATTTGGATTTCCTTCAAAAACCTTTATTGCCCCCTGTTATAACTGGGATCCAAAACTGGAGCCTGTCTTAAAGGCAAAGGGAATCAGTTTGATACAAGGCATCAGAAATCAATTAGTGCCAACGGGTACATTTGATAATTATACAACT
>JAYSYX010000221.1:0-1600 GCA_043727235.1 Bacteroidota bacterium | reverse complement strand
CAAAGGCGATATCAATAGGAACAGCAATGGTTGACTTTATTTTATCCGTGGCGGCATTGACATTTGTATCTTGTGCATATAAGATATTCCAAGTTTTGGCTACAAGTAGAACCAAACAAATAAAACTTCTGATCATGCGGATATTTTTGACTTAAACGTGAAAAATGCGCGTAAAATTCTCAAAATTCTGACAACCTGCTTTATTAAGTGATAATATTTATATTTATTACAATCTAACTTATGAAAAGTGGCTACCCACTTCATATTCTACTTTAATTTAATGATTTTCAAAAAATAATTAAACAATTTGTTTAAAAAATTCTTTAGTAATAAATATTAATCGTAATATTGCAATATTAAAATATATAAAATCAAACCATGGGAGCAACGAAGACAAGTATTTTTTCAGAAAGTCAAAACGACACAGCCATAATGCTCAAAGCCCTTGGCCATCCGGCGAGGATCGCCATCCTTGAATATTTATTGAAAATGGAAGGGTGTATCTGTAACGATATTGTCAATGAGATCCACCTGGCGCAACCGACTATTTCGCAACACTTAAAAGAACTGAAAAACGCCGGCATCATCAAAGGAAATGTAGAGGGAACGGCGATATGTTATTGCATAGAAGAAAGTGCATTGCAAAAGATCGCACAATATTTCGTCAATGCGATCGAAAAGATAAATTTTAATAAAACAAGTTGTTGTTGACATGAGATACTAGATTCTAGACTCTAGATACTAGACTGGATTCTGGAGTAGAGGACTTTAGAAATTAGAAAAAAAAATTTAAATAAAATGAAATTAACAGAAATTAAGAAAATTCTTTCCACATTAGACAATGTAGAATTTGAATTGGAAGATGGATCATTCGTGCCGGAGCACTTCCATGTTACAGAAGTAGGCATCATTACTAAAGATTTTATAGACTGCGGTGGAGTGATCCGTCATGAAAAAGTCGTCAATTTCCAGCTTTGGGATGCAAATGATTATGAACACAGATTAAAGCCCGGCAAACTACTCAAGATCATTGAACTTTCTCAGGAAAAATTAGGTATTGGTGATCTTGAAATAGAAGTTGAATATCAAAATAGTACGATCGGTAAATACGACCTGTCTTTCAATGGAACAAATTTTGTTCTGGAATCTAAAGCTACGGCATGCCTTGCCAATGTTGCTTGCGGAATTCCGGCTGAAAAACAGAAATTTACGCTTGTACCAACAGTAGATAGTAATAGTTGTGCGCCTGGAGGGGGGTGCTGTTAATTCAGATGCTAGACGCTAGACGCTAGATTCTAGATACTAGATACTAGATTTTAGAACGAAATAAATAATGATTAAGCCAGATGTATAAAACTATTCAAGAAAGATGTGAGGCTTTAGCTGCGAATTTTGGAGAAATCCCCGGAGATAGGAAGGAATTGCTTGAAAAACTCGCAGCTTATATTATTCAACGTTTGAGGGAGGATAAACCGGCCCAACTCGTATATATTTGTACACACAATTCACGGAGGAGCCACCTGGGTCAGATATGGGCACTTGTAGCTGCGTCTTATTATGGAATTGAAAACGTTTTAACATTCTCAGGTGGCACAGAAGT
>JAYSYX010000220.1:0-1600 GCA_043727235.1 Bacteroidota bacterium | reverse complement strand
CTCACCAATGCACTTAGCAGCTATACTTATGAAAATTCAAACTCTGTTAAAGGAAATTTCAACCTAAATTATATACATAAATTGAATGGTAAATGGAGATATATAAAAACCCTCGCCACGGGTTCCGGAAAATCTACCTTATCTGAAACACAATGGAGTAATCTGACTAGTTACTCTGAAACAGGTATTGCAATCCTGGATAATTCTTACCAAAATAATATTGATCGACTGTTTGATTATTCGGTAACACAAAATGCCCTTTTTAAGATAAAAAATGGATATTATTTGGAGCCTTCCTTAACACTTGGTGGAACAAACGAAATGTTGAACAGAGAACAAGCGAGTTTACTTGGTGATGAACTTCCTGTCGACTCCCTTAGCCCTGAATTCTACAGAAATAATTATTGGTTAAAACCTGCTATTGGTTATAAATTTAGTTCACAGAAAAAAAATTGGAAAATAACACTCGCGGCGGAATATCTGACTATGCAAAATAATTTGAATGGAACTTCAGAAAATAATTCCGATCATTTTTATTTATTACCCTCCTTTAACTACGATAAAGAAATAAAGGAAGGAAGGCATATTCGTTTATTTTATGAGTCATATCTTTCAACACCTTCAGCTACTCAATTATTGCCAGTCACCAATTATATTAATTCCTTGTCGTTATACACAGGAAATATAAACCTCAAACCGGAATACAGTCATATGTTGAATTTACATTATATGTTATTCGACCAGTTTTCATTTACGTCTCTCTTCACTAATCTCAATCTTACATACACAAAAGATAAGATCAATTACGCAAAAACTATTAACGCAGATCTTAGTGAATCACTCACTTTAATTAATACTCCATCTGATTTCGGTGCAGGTATTTCCGCCGATTTTTCTACACCCATCCGTCCTTTAAAAGTAAATAGTCATCTTTCCCTTAGTGAAAATTATGACCGCGGAATAAATTATATAAATGATATTGAAAATTCAATCGATGCCTTTACACATGGCGCTGAGATCAGTTTCGACAATAGAAAAAAAACAAAATTTGATGTCTCCATTGGGGCATCAATTGCTTATACTCAGGCAAAATATTCTATTCAGACAACCCAGAGTGGAAATTATATAAATAGTTCATTGTTTATCGACGCCGACTATTCTCCCACCGATAAATGGCGATTTGCTTTTGACGCTAATGTAGATCGTTACGCAACAGAAGGCGATAATGATATCATTACCATTCCAATTTTAAAAGCAGAAATTACCAGATATATTTTAAAAGGAAATCGTGGAACAATTAATTTAAAAGGATACGATCTTCTCGACAAAAATTCCGGCATTACCCAAACAAGTGCTTATAATTTTATTCAGGTTAAAGAATCTAATAAGATTGGTCGTTATGTAATGCTCAGTTTTAAATATCGGATAAATAAAACGGAGGTGGACAATGGAGTGGAGGTGAAGGTGAAAAATTAGGGGCAGTTGCAGTGTGCAGTGGCAGTCGTTGAAAATTGTGTTTTTGTAGAGTCGCAAAATTTTGCAACTCTTCAAAAACACAATTTTCAACCAGAACCGGAGAAATATCGAACCTGCCTGCCAG
>JAYSYX010000219.1:0-1602 GCA_043727235.1 Bacteroidota bacterium | reverse complement strand
GCGCTTTTTTTATTGGTGTTTTGACTGTTTATACATCAAGAATAAACAATAATTCCTTTGCTTTTATTAAAAAATAGTGGGCGATTATAATACCAATTAAAAATATATAAAAGTCCAATTATATTTTGTCACATCGAGCGCAGTCGAGATGGAATAATGGTTCTCGACTGCGCTCGAACTGACAATAAGACTAATTTATATGTCTAATGGTATAACTTAAATTTGTGTTGGTCGCTACGGTTCGTGATATTATTTTCTTGACTATAATCAACAAGTTGTCTTAATTTATTGAATTATCTTTTTTCATTTTTGAGGTCATATCTAATCTCTCTGGCGAAGCGTTTCAAACAATTTTATTTATTTTTCAATTGTAATTTTTTTGATGTTATATAAAAAGGCTTTTTAGACAATAACATCGTATTCAGTGTCTTAAGAAGACTTTTCGTGGTGTTTTTGTATAGTTTTTTAATGTCTGTTAATGAATGATTTATCTGTTTAAAATTTTATTTTTGTTATTCAATTAAATATAATATTATGAAAAAAATTACACTATTCGTTTTTCTAATGATAGTATCATTAGGGTTTTCTCAAAATACAGTTACAGTTAATGCAAGTGCCACCTGGAGTGCATGGGCGAGTTGGGGACCAACAAGCGGAAATTCACCTTCCGACTATGGCGGAAGTGCATGGGGATTAGCAGATTTAAAAACAGTCACTAACACTTTTAATAATTCTATTTCCTTGTATCCTAACTTTAATACATACGGAGATGGCACAAATCCATATTGGGTAAGTGGAGGCGTAGGAATAAAAATATTTGAAGGAAGTTCCTACGTAGAGGATTTATCTTTAGATGGAAGTGCACTCACATTTACTGGGAATGTTGCATCCAATACATTAGCCGTTGGATATACGGCTGAAGCATTTATCAAAGCTATAGATCCGGCAAATAATTATAATACTGTTATAGACATAAGAGTTCCTTTAGTATCCGGACAAACCTTTACTATTTCAACTGCAGGGGCTATTCCTTCAGGATTAATAGCTCAGTATGGATTTGCAGTTAAGGGAATAAATGCTAATCCAGCCGATGAAGCCATTTTAGGGAAAGTAGTGGTAGGACCAGCTGGTGGTCCTTCTGTCCAAATGAATTTGCCAGTAACTTTTGATGATGCGACGGTCGATTATAATCTACTGGGATTTGGAGGTGCGGATAATTCAACTGTGGTGACTGACCCTACTTTACCAAGCAATAAAGTTGCGAAAGTTGTTAAATCAGCAACTGCATTTTCATGGGCTGGAGCTACAATAACTGGGCTTGCAGAATTAGGTTTTAGCAGCAAAATTCCTTTCACATTAACCGATACAAAAATGAGTGTTCGTGTTTGGTCTCCAAACGCTAACATTCCGGTGCGTTTAAAAGTGGAAGATCATACTAATAGTGCTATAACTTGTGAGACGGAAGCCACGGTGACTACTGCATCCGGTTGGCAAACTTTAGAATTTAATTTTGCCAATAAAGTTACGGGAACTCCCGATTTAGATATTACCAAGAATTACGACAAAGTTACCATTTTCTTTAATTTTGGAGTTACTGGAGCC
>JAYSYX010000218.1:0-10351 GCA_043727235.1 Bacteroidota bacterium | reverse complement strand
GGCTTATTTGTATCAGGTAAGTTGTAGTTTAAAATAAGAGTATAATCTTCTTCCGACCTCAAACCAAACTCACGCTTCACGCCTCACGATTCACGAAACCACCGCAAAAAATTCGTCCTGCTTAAAATGGTCTGAATAGTTCAATGAAGACCACTTGCCATCAATGTTACAAACTGCCCACTGCCCACGGTCCCCCCAACCCCAAAGGGGAGTTTGCTTCTCGTTATTGATAAGTCCATGTTGGAGGAAAATCGTACAATGTCACAAATTTATCCTCCGTAGCTATAGCGAAGGAGGACTGCCAACTGCCACTGCTAACTCTTTACTAAATTTGCCCCATGAAAAATTTCGTGGAGGAACTTCGTTGGCGGGGAATGTTATCTGATCTTATGCCGGGAACGGAGGAGTTTTTGAATAAAGGAATGGTGAAGGGATATATCGGTTTTGATCCGACTGCCGATTCAATGGGAGTTGGAAATATGGTGCAAATAATGACGCTTTTGCATTTTCAGCAATGCGGACATAAGCCCATTGCATTAATTGGTGGAGCAACGGGAATGGTTGGTGATCCTTCGGGAAAAAGTGCAGAGCGCAATTTATTGGATGAAGAAACATTAAATCACAATATTGCTTGTCAGAAAAAACAACTCGAAAAATTTTTAAATTTTAATGATGCGGATAATTCAGCCGAGCTGGTAAACAATTACGATTGGATGAAGGATATTTCCTTTCTTGATTTTTTGCGTGAGGTGGGAAAATATCTTACCGTTAGTTATATGATGGCGAAAGATTCAGTGCAAACGCGTTTGGAAAAAGGAATTTCTTTTACGGAATTTACTTATCAATTAGTACAGGGTTACGATTTTTATTATTTATGGAAAAATAAAAATGTACAACTGCAAATGGGTGGCAGCGATCAATGGGGAAATATTACAACCGGTAACGAATTAATTCGCAGAAAAGGAAATGGAGAAGCATTTGCAATTTGTACTCCACTCATTAAAAAAGCAGACGGCACTAAATTCGGAAAAACAGAAAGTGGAAATATCTGGTTGGATGCAAATAAAACATCTCCCTATAAATTTTACCAATTCTGGATGAATGCAAGTGATGCTGATGCAGAGAATTATATTAAAATATTTACATTACATTCGAGAGAATTTATTGAGAATATTATTTCGCGGCATCAATTGGAACCACATACACGATTATTACAAAAAGAACTGGCAAAAGATATTAGCATTCGAGTGCATGGAGAAGAAAATTATAACAACGCTGTTTCAGCCAGCGAATTATTATTCAGCAAATCAACTAAAGACGACTTTGAGAAACTGTCGGAAGATTTACTGCTAGACGCTTTGGAAGGAGCTCCGCAATCCATTGTTGCAACAGATCTTTTTGCAAATGGTGTTTCCTTTTCCGAATTAATTACAACACATACGTCAATACTTGCATCCAAAGGAGAATACAAAAGAGCAATTCAGGAAAATGCGCTCAGCTTAAACAAAGAAAAAATTTCCGACCCCGAATATCAAATCACAAAAAATGATCTGATAAAAGGAAAATTTTTATTACTCCAAAAAGGAAAGAAAAACTATTACCTCATCATCGCCCAATAAAAAAGGTGTTTCCCGCAGAGTTCGCAGACCTGCCTGCAAACTGCGTCAGCGTCAGGCAGGGGTGCAGAGATAGCAGAGGTTTATAATGTGCAAAGCACATTATATTAAATTATAAAAAAATAATTTTTTAATAAAAAAAATTAATGTTACTCACTATCCTTACATTATTATTTGTGCACCGCACAAATAACTTTGCTCTGCGTTCTCTGCACCTCTGCGAACTCTGCGGGAAACCAAAACTCTGCAGGAAACACACCCTGCGGGAAATTTTATTGCACAATAATTTTTTGCCCAAAAACAATCCCGTCTTCTGTAGTAATTTTAATTAAATAAGGGTTCGCCGCCATTTGGTCGGTATTGAGTGTGAAAAGATTTTTGAATTGCAATGATTTGGAAAGTAATTGGCCATTTACTCCATAAAATTCCACTAAAAATCTGGGAGTATATTTATTATCAATGGTAATATTAATATCAGAAGTTGTTGGATTTGGATATACAAATATTTGCACATCTCCGGCATTGATGTATTGAATATTTACCGATTCACTTTCTAAAGTTCCGTTCGAGGCTGTCACCTTATAGGAATATGTTGTTCCCGTTGTCAAACCTTCACTATCAATAAAATTATAATACTGATCTGTTGTACCACCACAAACTCCACTTACAGAAAAAATATTTTCAAAAGTAGCACCATCATCCGCCCGCATCAGATACATATCATAACACGTATTTCCACCCGTAAGTGTCCAGTCCACCAAAATACTATCGCCAAACTGAATAGCAGTAAGATCTTTGAAAACCGTTTGCGCCTGCATTCCAACATAGCAGAAAGCAGCGAGGAAAAAGGAGAGGATTATTTTCATATGCCGAACGAAGAACGATAAAATTAAACGTTTATTGTGGAGAAAAGGTTTACAGGGGGTTTACAAGAGTTGAAATGGTTGAAGTGGTATAGCAGCGTCTGGGACGTTCATTCTTGAATTCTTTCATTGCTTCATTTTTTCTCCCTTTCCCTCAGACCTCACAGGTTAAACAAACTTGGTAGGTCGAAGGCCTTCAATCGCTCATTCTTTTTCTTTTTTCCTTTTTCTATTTTCCTTTTTTTTATCCGTTTAAATCCGCTAAATCAGTGTATTCGGCGTTCCCTTTTCCTCCTTTCTTCATTCTTTCATTCCTTCATTTCTATACTCCCCTTCCCTCAAACCTGCAAAGGTTTCCAAAACCTGTGAGGTCGAGGGCCTTTTTTTATCCCTTTTAATCCGCTCAATCCGGGTCTTCAGCGCCTGCTGACCGCGTCAAGGCAGGTTCCCTTTTCCTCCATTATACCTCCCCAAAACATCCACAATCCCACTCAACTTCACCACACATTCCTCATACTCCTTCTCCGCCACTGAATCAAAAACAATTGCTCCTCCAACCTGCACTGAAATATATTGTTGCAGTGCATCATAAATGATACTTCGTATCACCACATTAAAATCAAAATCACCTTCAGGAGAAATATATCCGAAGGCACCGGAAAATAATCCACGTTTTGATTCTTCGTAGTGTTCAATTAATTCCATTGCCATCACTTTTGGTGCGCCTGTCATGGAACCAATGGGGAAGGTATTTTTTAATATATCTGTAATTAAAATATCCTCTTTTACTTTTGTGGAAATTGTAGAAACCATTTGATGCACTTGTTCAAAAGTATAAATTCCGAATAATTCATCCACTTTTATTGTTCCGGTTTTTCCAATGCGTGCAAGATCGTTGCGCACAAGATCTACAATCATCACATTTTCTGCGCGGTCTTTTTCATTGTGAAAAAGTTCTGTTTTTAATTGTGTATCAACAACAGGATCAGCGCTGCGTTTTGATGTTCCTTTAATAGGTTGAGATATAATTGCATCACCGTTCTTTTTCAAAAATCTCTCCGGACTAGCCGAGATCAAATATTTATTTTCCCATCGAAATAAAACGGAAAATGGCGCTTTAGATATCTCACATAATTCCTGAAAAACACAAAGTGGTTCTATAGAAACATTTTCACAATAAAATTCCTGACAAAAAGTTAATTCATATACATCTCCGTCGATAATATTTTTGCGGATCTTATTTATTTTTTCGAGATAATCTTTTTTCTCTATTCGTGGAATTAAATTGATACCATTTGGTTCAAAATCTATATTACTTTTTACCTCACAAATGTTCCCAAAAATTTCATTACAGGAGGAAGTTATGGAACTTTCTAAAAGAATTGAAACTTTAACCTCTCCATTTTTTACTCTCACAATAATCTCCGGAATAAAAAACAACATATCTGGAAATGCAACTCTGTCGTTGTTTTGAGACGATAATTTCTCCGTCTCATTTTTCAGATCATAACCCAGATAACCGAAAAACCATTCTTTATTTTTATCAATAAATTGTTGTAGTTCCCCAAAAGCATTACCCGCAGTTGCAACTAAACTCTTATAATTTCCCCCCGCAAATAAATAATCAAATTCCGTCTCCCCATACACCCCATTTTCGCAAGAATCCAAAAATACAAAATACTCAGACCGGGAAGAATAATTCAGCAATTGATTGCGAAATGAAGGCTTATCTTTTACACTAAAAATATTTTCGATCCGCATACATTTTTTTTTGCCACGAAGGCGCTAAGGACGCAAAGTTACGCGAAGTATTAACAGCAATATAGAACTTAAATTTCTCATATGAATATCATTAATATGCTTGAAAAAAAAGTATCAAATTAAAAGTGTTGAAAAAGTATAATTGATTGAAATATTACAACCCGGAGGAACAATCATCAATGTTACAAATTTATCCTCCGTAGCTTTTGCGAAGGAGGACTGCCCACTGCCCACTGCCTACTGCTACCGCTACTGCCACTGCCAACTGCCACTGCCAACTATCATCCCATCACATAATAATCAACTTCTCCCTCTCCGGCCCTGCCGACAACATCGACACCTTCACTTTCAACTCCCATTCTAAAAACTGAATATAATTTTTTAATTCAAGCGGAAGCGAATCTTTTGTTTTACAATTATCAAGATCACAATTCCAGCCTTTAAAAGTTTCATATATCGGTTCAATTTCAGCGTCTACAATTCCGTATGGTAATTTATCTGTTATTTCGCCGTTTATTTTATATGCAACACATGCTTTAATTTCTGAAAAAGTATTTAACACATCAATTTTCGTAATTGCAATTTGTGTAACACCATTAATTATTATTGCATATTTCAACGCCGGAATATCTATCCAGCCACAACGTCTTGGTCTGCCCGTTGTTGCGCCAAATTCATTTCCTAATTGGCGTAATTCTTCACCCGTTTCATTAAATAATTCGGTGGGAAATGGTCCCGAACCTACGCGAGTGCAATATGCTTTTGAGATACCGATAACTTCTTTAATTTTTTGAGGAGCCACACCTAAACCTGTGCAAACTCCGGCAGTAATAGTATTGCTCGAAGTAACAAAAGGATAAGTACCGTGATCAACATCCAGCATCGACCCTTGCGCACCTTCTGCAAGAATTCTTTTTCCCGCAGCAATTTGATCCTGCAAAAAATATTCACCGTCAACAAAAGGTATATCCTGCAAATGTTTTATTGCTTCCATCCATTCCGTTTCGTTCGGAACTTCAATAGAAACACCATCATAATTTTTCAACAATTGAAAATGTTTTTCCTTCAGTTTAGTGTATTTATCTAAAAAATTCGGACTCTCAATATCGCCTACCCGAAGTCCGTTTCTACCGGTTTTATCCATATACGCCGGGCCAATTCCCTTCAGCGTGGAACCAATCTTTTCCAGGCCTTTAGAAGCTTCGCTGGCAGCATCGAGCATTTTGTGGGTAGGAAGTATCAAATGCGCCTTCCTGCTTATCAAAAGCCTGTTAGCCACCGAAACACCTGCCGCCTCAAGCTTTTTTATCTCCATCCGAAAGGTGATAGGGTCAATAACCACCCCTGCACCTATCAGGTTGATACAATTTTCCAAAAAAATACCACTGGGAATAGTGTGCAAAACGAATTTCTCCCCGTTGTTCAAAATAAGGGTATGTCCGGCATTTGGTCCGCCCTGAAAGCGCGCCACCACATCATATTGTTCCGCAAGATAGTCCACCACCTTGCCCTTCCCCTCATCACCCCACTGCAGCCCTAATAATACATCTACATTCATAATAGGAATTAAGGTGCGAATTAAAAGAAGATTGGGCGAATTTTAGAATTTAGTTTTCCACCTCGCCCTCCATAGCTTTAGCGACGGAGGGCTGCTCCGGTTTACAAACTTGTTTTTGGCCTTGAAAAAATGTAAATGTATCAGGCATCAGAAGCCAGAAGAACAAACGATGGATAAAAAAAGGGGGAACGCTGATGACGTTGATTGGGCGGATTAAAAGGGATAAAAAAAGAATGCAGTAATCTAAGGCCCTCGACCTCACAGGTTTGGGAAACCTGTGCAGGTCTGAGGGAAGGGGAAGATAATTAATACATGAAAGAATGAAGGATGAGGGAAAAGGGCAGGCGCGGATAACGCGGATTTGGCTGATTAAAAAGGGAAAAAAAAGGTGGAATTTAGTAAAATTTCAGAATGAAATTTAAACTCCTTTCTCCTTACTCCTTTCTCCTATTCGCGGATGACGCTCGATTTCTCAAATTTTCCCTGGTAATGAAAATGCTCCAATGTTACACACTGCGACTGCCGACTGCGACTGAACTGGCAACTGCCACTGCCAACTCCTCAGGGCGTGCCCCTGCGGGTCGCGCTTTTCGCTGCAAGTCCTCGCTCGTGCCTCGCTGTGGGCTTTCCGCTACAATCGCTCACGCGGTGTTTCTACAAATCAAAATCTTCTAATTCTTTCATTTTTCAACTAATCCAACAATTTGGCATACAAAAAATGCAGAAAAACTAGGTTTTAATGAATAAATTGCAAATAAGTGTACAGCTCATCATCGCTTATGAAAAATACTTCATATTTTAAATTGAATCCAGAAATTCAGGTAATAATTTTTATTTGATTTAATAATATGTATTAAGCGGTTAAAGCGGATTGAGGTTAAATATGTTGGGATTTAAGCCGTGTTGGGAAATTTGTAGTTTCGTATATTACTTGTTAGCCGCCATTGTGACAAACCCTCCGACACCAGCTAAAACTTCCCGAGATTTTACCTCGATAAAAATAATTGCATAAAAATTTGCGCAACTCGAAAGTTGCATATATATTTGCAACCTGAAAGTTGCGCAATTAAATATTGAAAAATGAAACAAGACATATTCCAAGCAATAGCTGACCCAACACGTAGGGCTATTTTAACTTTAATTGCTATTCAAGCATTAACACCAAATGTAATGGCAGAAAAATTTGATATGAGCCGACAAGCAGTATCAAAACATATTAAAGTATTAAATGAATGTGAATTGATTAAGCCTGAACAGTCTGGTAGAGAAATTTATTATCACTTTAATCCAAAAAAAATGAAAGAATTTGACAATTGGTTAGCGCAATTCAGGAAAAATTGGGAAACTCAATTTAATCAATTGGACAAAGTATTATCAACACTTAAAAAACAGACCACGAAGTAGCATTGATGCCAAAAAAAACAATTACTATTAAATCAATAAAATATGAAAAATGATTTGCTATTTGACTTGACCGTCGACAAAACAATAAAAACGGTATTCATAACCAGAGAATTTGATGCCGACCTTTCTCTGGTATGGGATGCTTTTACCAAACAGGAAATCCTTGACCAATGGGTGGCACCTAAACCCTGGACATCGAAAACAAAATATATGAATTTTGAAGTTGGTGGACGAAGATTTTATGCTATGGTAAGCCCGGAAGGACAGGAGCGTTGGGCAATTCAGAAATACACTTCCATTACTCCAAAAACAAATTTTAAAATGCATAATGCTTTTGCAGACAAGGATGAGAATCCTGAGTTGCCAGGTTCTGATTGGGATTATAATTTCAGCGAACAAAACGGCATAACTAAAGTGAATATTACTATTTATAATGAATCGCTTGCCCGCTTAGAGAAGATGATTGAAATGGGCTTCAAGGAAGGATATGCCATGACAATGAAAAATTTGGAAGAATTACTGGAAAATTTATCACAACAATGATTTTCGTATTCAAAACATCTGTCAAAACTAAAATGCAGATAAAGAAGCTCAAACCGCATATTGACAAAATACTGCCAAACGCTAAATGGAATTTTGATCTTGAAGACTGTGACAAGATTTTGCGCATTGACAGTGAAGAAAATATAAGTTTGAAAACAATAGAATTGCTAAGTATTAACAAATTTTACTGCAAGGAATTGGAATAAAAAATAAAAAAACAACTTAAAAGCATAACGAATATATGTTAAGCGGTTAGAGCGGAATGAGGTTGAATATGCGGGGATTTAAGCGGTTGTGGGAATTTTGTAGTTTCGTATATAAATTGTTGTGTGCAACCTTGTAAGATGACAAACCCTAAACTATTTTTAATTTATATTTTACCAAAACCCTACTAAATATTATGCGACTAATTTTTATATTTCTGTTTGTTAGCCTTTTTACATTCTCATACGGACAAATCCCCGATTCACTTTCAAAAAAAGTGGACGCCATCTTTGCAGAATATGACAAAACTAATTCGCCTGGTTGTGCATTAGCAATATTGAAAGACGGGAAAATTATTTATAAACGAGGGTATGGAATGGCCAATATGGAATATAACATCGCTATCACTCCAACTTCAATATTTCATATTGCTTCTATTTCTAAACAATTTACGGCTGCCGCCATTGTTCGTTTATCTCTGGAAGGAAAGCTGTCTTTGAATGACGATATTAGAAAATATATGCCCGAAGTTCCCGATTTTGGCCACACGATTACTTTCAACAACCTTATACATCATACAAGTGGCATTAGAGACCAATGGACTTTGCAAAGGTTGGCAGGTTGGCGTGCTGACGATTTAATTACTGAAAAAGATATTCTTGATATGTTAGCAAGGCAAAAAACATTGAATTTCCTACCAGGAGAGGAGTACCAATATTGTAATACAGGTTTTACGCTGGCAGCCATTGCTGTAAAAAGAATTACAGGCGTTTCACTCAGAGATTATGCTGACTCAGTTTTTTTCAAACCTCTTGGAATGACAAATACACATTTTCATAGCGACCATGCCGAAATAACACCTAATCGAACTTCTGCATACAGTAAAGACGATAAAGGAATATTGAAAATAAGCATTCCCGTTTTCGACAATTACGGAGCTACCAGTCTATTCACAACGGTTGAAGATTTAGCTAAATGGGATGAAAATTTTTATACAAAAAAAGTCGGTGGAGATGCTTTTATTAATTTGATGCAAGCGACTGGTGAACTAAACAACAAAACACCACAGACCTATGCATCAGGACTGATTGTAAGCACTTACAAAGGATATAAAACAGTGGGGCATGGAGGTTCTGATGCTGGTTATAGGAGTAATATTATTAGATTTCCAGATGAACATTTTTCAGTTGTGATATTGGCAAATCTTGCAAGCATAATTCCCAGTTCACTTTCCTATAAAGTTGCTGATTTGTTTTTGAAAGATAAAAGCAATCAGCAACCAGCGTTTAAAACAGATAATAAAATAGTGAAAGGTTGGGCAGGAGATTATTTTGAAATGAGTACACAATCTTTATTAAAATTAAATTATAAAAACGAAAAATTGAGTTCGGGTGCGACTGAATTGATTGCCACTGGAAATACAACTTTCAATATACCTAACTCTTCATCGACCCTAACGTTTACAGGAGACTCATTAAATGCACAATTAGAAGTTTTTACAGAGGGTGCTGGACGCAACACTTATAAAAAAGTAAATAAAATTGAATTGTCCTCTGCAATACTTGGAGAATATCAAGGAGATTTTTACAGTTCGGAATTAGATACAAAATATAGTGTTTTTATAAAAGACAACATTTTGCTAATAAAAAGACCAAGGTATGACGACATAAAACTAGAGCCTTTGTTAAAAGATATATTCACAGTTACAGGCACTTCTATTATACGATTCCAACGTAATAAAAAAGATAAAATTGAGAGTTTTTATATAAGTGGAGGAAGAGTTCGTAATTTGTATTTTGAGAAAGTATTGACTAAATAACATGTTTTATTTGACTTACCGATAAAGGCTGCACACAACTATGGGTTTTGTGCAAGTTGGGCAGACGGAATAAGCCTCAACATTTGTACTACTATTTAGCTTTAGTTCTGGCTTGAAGTACATCGCTGAACTTTTGTACTTAACTTCAACTTCATATTTTCAATCAGCAGCGGTTCCAGGCAGACGGAATTCTATTTCCCAACCTTCACAAAGCCCTGTTCGTTAACGGCATATGTAAAAAAAAACGCAATAAAATAGCATGTAAAATGAAAAATTGGACATTAACATTAGACAACATTACAGGACAGTACTTAACTGAATTTGGGACACTTACAAATGAACAAATGAATTGGAAACCCAATTCAGACACCTGGAGTATAACCCAAAATTTAGACCATTTGATTGTGGTTAATGAGACCTACTTTCCTGTTTTATCTTCCTTGAAAGAAGGAAAGTATAAAACACCATTCATTGCAAAAATTGGTTTTATAGTTTCATTTTTAGGAAAGGCTGTATTAAAAGCTGTGCAACCAGACAGAAAGAAAAAAATGAAAACATTTCCGATTTGGGAACCAAATACAAG
>JAYSYX010000217.1:0-3900 GCA_043727235.1 Bacteroidota bacterium | reverse complement strand
AAGTTAAACTCAGTGATAACATCATCTATTATTTTCTTATCCTCCAGCTGTAGCACATGCATAAATCCGGTATAAGGCGCTCTTGCCATATATAGAATTTCTTGCACCGTTAATGATTGTAACAGCTCTCCCCTGCCAGATAAAACTATACCGAGTTGTTTTGCAAGCGCCTCTGCAGAATAAAGTTGAATTGATTTTTCATCCAACAAAACAGCACCCGACATTATTTTTTGTAATCCGGCAATGCTGCGCAATAAGGATGATTTTCCTGTTCCGTTCAATCCGAGCAAGGCAACAATATTATTTTCGGGTATTCCGAAACTAATATCCCGCAATAATATATTTTTTCCATATCCAATGGAAACATCCTTTAATTGTATAATATTTTTATTTACTGGTACTTTCAAAATAATCGTTTCATGTGTTGATTTTTCCAAAGTATATAGATTACAAAAGGTGCACCCATAAAAGCTGTGATGGAATTTAATGGCAATATTCCGGAATCACCACTTACAAGTGTCAACATATCGCATATCAACAAAATAATGATCCCAAATAAAACTGATGCAGGTATTAAAATATAGTGATCATTTGTCCGGAACAACATTCTGGCAAGATGGGGAACTGCAATTCCGACAAAGGCAATGGGCCCACAGAAAGCAGTGATACTGCCTGTTAACAGCGCTGTCAAAAAAATAATTACATATTTAATTTTTTGAAGATTTAAACCGAGACTTTTCGCATAACTTTCTCCCAATAATAAAAGATTTAGCTTTTTAGCAAAAAACAAAGCTGCCATCACACCAATTATTACCAAGGGTGTCAGCAAATACAATTGCGACCAGGTAACACCACCTAAACTTCCGAAGGTCCAGAGTATAAATAATTTTAAGGCTCCTTTTTCACTGTAATATTGTAAGATACCAACCACGGCACTTATTGCCATGCCAAACATTAATCCGAAGATGAGGAGGGTTATGCTATCCTTTATTTTATATGCAACTGCTAATATGATCAACAACATTATTGCGGATCCGAGAATGGCCGCCATAATAATTGTATAACTGTTATAGGCAGAGACGGAAAATATAGTTCCTGCGGATAACATTACAATAGCCACAAACAAACTTGCTCCTGCGGAAACACCAAGTATATCGGGACCCGCAACAGGATTTCTGAAATAAGTTTGCATCATTAACCCTGCAATAGGCAAAGCTGCACCTGCGAGTACTGCAGTGATCGCTTTAGGCAATCGGGATTGAAATAAAATAACAGAGGAAGCTGAATCACTATCCTGATCATTAAATAATATACCTAAAATTTCCGCCAATGGAATATGAACGGGACCTGTTACAATATCCCACAAAAAAATAATTACAGCGATAATAAACAGTGAGACAAATAATAATATAGTGGTTTGTTTTTTCACTCCAGATGTTTATAGTATACAAATGAATGATCCACCATTAATTCAGGATGAAATATTTTCACCAGATCCTGTAACACAACCTGGGGTGCAAAAACGGCACTTTCCCAATAATCGTTTCCACCAAAACTATTTACCCTGTTATTATTATTATATACTTCTTGTTTACGGTAAGCATTAAAATAATTAAATCGGATATCCGCATTTACCATATCCTGTAAAGTTTCTGAAGCACCCGGATGCAGCCAGAAATCAGCATCTTTAGCCTTACTTATCACATCTTCAAAAGAAACAGGAAAATTCCCGGTTTTATCATCTATGCTCCAGATATAATCAGCACCGGCATCCTTTAAAAATGTTGCGGCAAAACTTTTTCCCCCGGGAACTGTCCATTCGCCTTTAAAAGCGGATCCTGTAAAAACATTTGGCTTATTTTGAATAGTGTCGGTCATTTTTTTTATTGCTAAATATTCTGATTCCACAGTCATAAATTGGTTGTTAGCTTCGGATAGTTTATCGAAAAAGGTAGCAACAAATTTTAACCACTCTGCTTGACCCAACGGTGTTAATTCCAGATATTCATTATTTAACACGGGTTTTAATTTTAATGATCTCATTTTATCAAACTGATCATATGCTGGATTGCCGCTGTTATATGCCATAATAATATCAGGTTGCAATAACACCAGTAATTCAACATTTATACCCCCTTCATTTCCAATATCCTGAATAAGATCCTTGGATACAAGCTCATTGATCTTCTCAGAATAAATATATTTCACTCCACTAAAAGCGATCAATTTATCTTCTACTTTTAATGCTTCCAAAAATGGTAAATGTGTCGTTGATAAACTTGCGAGATCAGCAAGTGGTATGTGAATATAATCGATACCTTCTGTTTTTATTTCAGGTTCATCATTTCTATATAAATAATATTGCTGAATGATTTTTGCAGAATCCAGCGGATCTACGACAGTCACCAGATAATGATCCGTGTACTCTGTTATAGTGAAACCTTTAGCATATAGTATATCAACCAGCACACCGGTTCCTTCTGAATTTTGTTCTCTTTCAACATCCTTACAGGACACAAAGAGTAACATCAAAATAAGAGTGAAAGTAGTGGTACTATACATTTAACACAGTTAATTATTAAAAGATCCGGAATTAAAGTATAGTAACCCTCTAATTCCGGATCCGGAAACTTATATTTTTGAGATGATCTGTGTTTGTGTATTTATATCAGTTGTTATAGAAATTAAATAACTTCCGATAGTGAGGTCCTTAATATCTGCTGTAAAGTTGATGGAATTTACATTATTGAATTCCATTAATTTTTTACCGATCATATCGGTGATAAATACGGATTTAATTTGAGTTTCCGCACTTATCATTACCCTATCTGCAGAAGGGTTTGGATAAAGGGAAATATTTAATTCCTCAACATCATTAATTCCTGTAGATGTGCGCACATCAAAAGCAAAGTTTCCTGGTGAAACACTTACATCAAAAGAATTTATTAATAAACCATCAGCATCAAATATATTTACTTTACCATAACTGAAATAATCTGTTTCAGAGGTGTATGTAAGACCATTAATATCATCGAATGCCAAGCCATAAAAACTGTAACCATATTCATCTTCACTTATAATTTCAGCAGCAACAGGATCGAATTTACTTAAGGTAGTACCAAACATTTCCTGGTAATAAATACTGCCATCAACAAATGCTGAAGTTCCACAACCAGAGGATATATTTTCAAGATCAGTTGTTATAATATCCCCCGAAATAATTTTATAAGCAGATACTGAACTACCGGTAAAATCTTTATTGTTCAGAGTGTAAATATTATCGCCATCCAACATTAAATTATCGGGATTAATGCCATTTGCACCAAGGTCAACAAGGTTGGTGAGCATCTCACCTGCAAGATCAATTTCCGCTATCATACCAACTTCCATTCCGAAATTAAATCCGTTATTTACAGCTATATAAGCGATACCATCCTTAATGGCAACACCTTCTGTAGTATAATTAAGTTCCACATTAGAAATTTCAAATTCAAGTTCCAGGGTAGATTTATTATATACTTGTATATAAGAATCAAACGATACTAAATATTCGCCCCGGGTTACGACTATATAGTTATCGTCCACAGCAATTTTCCTGATACCCTGAATTTCAATGGTATTCAACAGTTCATCCGTAAAAAGATTGTATTGCAACAAATATTTATCTGCAGCAATATAATAACTTGTTTCATCCAGAACGATATCTGATGCAAAACGTGCATTTTCTATCTCATCAAGCATAACATAATTGTTTGTTTCAGGATCGTATGCCCCAACAGAGACCGGAGTTAAAATCTCTCCCGAAAAATAATCGAAGTAACCTTCATTAAGAATAAGAACTCTCTCCACATAGGTTTGTGCAACAAGAGAAGTTGTAATAAAACTGATAATTAAAGCGTA
>JAYSYX010000216.1:0-3903 GCA_043727235.1 Bacteroidota bacterium | reverse complement strand
CACCTAGTTTTTTTGATGGTGAAGGCCATGTGCGATTGATGAATAAACTGCGCACAAATCCTGAATTCGAACAATTTTATTTATCGAGATATACCGATTTATATAATACAACTTTCAGTTGTGAAAATATGTTGTTTACGCTGGATAGTATGATGGCAGTTATTGAACCGGAAATGGCAATGCATGCAGAAAGGTGGTACGGAACTTACGACGGTTGGTATACAAATATTATGGATTTGCGCAGCTGGATTGAAGAGAGATGTGAATTATTATATCCCGGAATGAGTGAATGTTACGAACTGACCGGACCTTACGATGTTACATTTAATGTAGAACCTCCCGGAGCAGGTCATATAAAAATAAATACACTTACACATTATGATCTTCCCTGGAACGGAACTTATTTCGGCGGAATGGAAAATAAATTAATTGCTTATTCCAATGATATGGGTGCCTATGTTTTTGATCATTGGGAATCAAATCACGCAACATTTTCTCCGGGTTGGGATTCCACTATGACAACATTAACACAATCAGATACCATTACTGCATTTTTCAGAGTTCCGACAAATATTGAGGAAATACAAACAATTCCGCTATCCGTTTATCCAACAGTTTTCACCAACGGAATAATAATAAATTTCGAATTAACAGAAAACGTTCCCGTTTCATTTAATCTCTTCAATAATCTCGGTCAAAAGATCGCTACTAAAATTGTTTCAGATAACACAAATCCGGGTCAACATTTTATTGCATGGGATCTTACTGATTATAACCTTCCTTCAGGAATGTATGTGGTTGAATTTATTGCTGGAGATTATAGGAAGAGTGTGAAGATAGTGAAGTAGGAAGAAGCGGGACACAGGATTCGGAATGCGAGAAAACTGTCCCATGTCTCGTGTCCTTCCTCCCTCATCCCTATTCAATATTAAGTATCTTATCCTTCGGATACTTCACATTATACTGTAACAATAATTTCTTTTCCTCCTTGGCATTGAGATTCAGTTCCCAGGTTATTATTTGTGTTTCTTCTTCAATTTTTCCACCACTGAAGTCCATTTTTTCCACTACCATATCATTTTCGGTGGCAATAGGAAATTGATCCTGAATTACAATTTTAATGGCTTGTTGTTTATTGTTTTTGATAACGATCTCATAGGCAATTATTTCTTTCTTATTTGTGCCTATAAATTGACGTTGCGTAAATTCTTTTAATTTATTGCGTTGTATTATCACACCTTTATCTCTTCCCAATGAAATACTCAAAGTATCTTTGGCATATGCAATATCTAAAATTGTTTTACCGAGATAAGCTCCTTCAAAGAATAAATTTGCTTCACCGGTCAATAAATTAAGATCTTGCCAGTCGGTAATTTTTGCTGTGAGAAAAGCATCTCTGTCAATTTTAGGAACTGCAAAATATTCGAACTCCGCTTTAACTTCTATTGCCTTTATATCAATTGTATAAACCTTTCCATCATTTAATATGGTATATGGCTCTACAATGTCGTAAGTGAATGTAGTTGGTTTATATTCAAAATTTGTTTCGAGCGCAATTGTTTTGAGGTCTATCTTTTGGGAGTTTGATAGTCCTTTACTTCTCATGTCAAATGCACCACTATTCACTACACCATATGATTGTGAAATCACTACTTCCTGAAGCATATTTGCACTTTCAATCATCACAACATTTACCTGATTGGAGGAAATTGGCAATTCAATGGAGTTATATCCGATGTAATTAAATACCAAATAATTTGATCCTTCCGGTAATTGTAGGGTGTAATTTCCATCTGCATCGGTTACAGTCCCTACAGTGGTACCTTTAACAATTACAGTTGCAAAGGGCAGCGCTTCTCCGGTTTGATCAGTTATTTTTCCCCGCACACTCGTTACACCATTATTTTTAAAATTATTTCCCGAACCCTGCGAATAACTCGGATTACCATAATACAATCTCCATGGATATAAAAATGGTGCAACACCACTTTCATTCGGATTTCCATTGCTTAAAGTTACTTTAACATCCTTCCAATCTTCACCGCTGTTTTGATAAACATTCGCCTTGTAATATATTTCCACCGGCTCATTAATATTATCAACCCGCAAATCATAATTTGCAAACCAACCTGCATTTAACACATAATAACTGATCTCGAAATTTCCGGATGTTACTGTTTTGGATGATATTATAACATGAATTTCAGCGGTGGGTTTTTCTTTCTTTGCAAACAATGTATTTAATTGTTGTGTAATTTTTTGAGATTCTTCGTTGAGCTCTTTTATTTTTTTATTCAGTTCATTTTGTTTAAGATATATTTCAGTTAAGCGGGTTCGTTGGAAGTCAGCAGCGGCTTTTAAATTCTCGGTATTCACTCCCACATTACTTCCACCAATACTCTGATTTTTTTCCATCAGCAATTGTTCCTGCTTATATACATTTAATATCGAATTATTATAGGTGATTTGTTCTGCCAACTCTTCCTTTCTTTTCTCCAGTTGTTGTATCTCATCAGAAACTGCCTGCACTTTAAGGTAGTTCATTTGATGTCCTACCGACATAATTGTAAACTGACCTTCACCCTTAACCTGAATACTTTGTTTATCGATAAAGGGAGAGATATCGGTAAATATCAATTCAGTTTTACCATTCTCAATGTTGGTCTTGGCAGTTCTTGTAATTTGTGCACCATTGGTGAATACAATTACTTTTTCAATTTTTGAAGAAATGTTTTGTTTGGTCTGTGTGAATATCTGGGCTGTTAATAGCATAATTATTCCGGTAATGAGTATGCGCATAGTGGTTTTTTTGTAAAATAACGACAAATATTTGAAGAATATATAAATAATTATATTTCATAACAAACATGTCAATTTTATGACGGAATTAGAATTTGATGTAAGGACAATCAGTAAATAACAACCTTTTGACGAGATGAGTTTAAGCGATCATTTACTTCCACAAAATAAACACCGGAAGCTAAATTGGAAATGTCTATGGATAAAATACCAGTAACTCCATCAATATTCGCATTATTAAGAATATTTTGTCCCTGAACATTAAATATATTTAAGGTAAGTGGTGCTGAATTATTAAAGCCAGTCACTGTAATATTTAATGTATTATTTGTAGGATTCGGGAAAACCAGAATTGTAAGATTTTCTATTACCTCAGGTGAGGTGAGCGGTATTGTTTCATAATAATAATGTCTGGTAAATATATTACTTAATGAGTCTCCATAATATGCATCCTGATATTCAACAACCGCAATATTTCCATTCGGTGTATATTTATAAATATATTTTTGGATGAAGTCTTGCTCATATATTGGTGAAAAGGTTCTTGTGTCAGATAAAATACGATTAAATTTATCATAGGTATATTTTATATCAACGGCATAGTGATTTGAATTCCCACTACAATTGTATTCTATTAAATTTCGATAAGTATCATAAATAAAAAATTCCTTGTATCCCTCAGGCCATGGATAGGGTAGTGAATGTTTGATTATGGAATCCGTTTTCCCATCATCACCTGAATAATATTCTATGGCAATCGGTGCTTGTTCAAAGACACCATTTATACTCGTAAGAACGCTCTCAGAGTATTGAAAATCCAAATTCGATATCACAGTCCAGAGGGAATCAATGAGTTGCGATTCGCATTTAAAGTTTATTAATTTATCATCATTATACGTAAAGGTTTTATGAAGGCTATCAGAATTTGTATTTAAAAGGTAAGAAACATTATATGAATTATACTTTTGTAAGTGCAATTGTTCATAATAAAAATAGTAATCAGAAATGTAGGTTTGTTTTGGTCCAGGAAAGCGATATAATTTTTTTGAATTCATTAATTCATTATTTGAATAACTGTATTCATAATATAAGTTACTTGTGTCA
>JAYSYX010000215.1:0-1612 GCA_043727235.1 Bacteroidota bacterium | reverse complement strand
TGATGATCAGCAGATCAAAAACAGGTTCAATATTCAGTAAATAATAGGCTTGCAGCGTAAAACACATTGCACATATGGCGATCAATAAATTGCCATACAGAAACCAATTAACGATATATCTGAATATTACCATCAATTATTATACGTAATTTTCACCCAAAATTAAATAATAGTGCAGGTAATATTACAAAGAGGTAAAGGAAGGCGCGTGGAGGATGGTCATCCATGGGTATATGGAAACGAAATTGACACCATAGTGGGCGAACCAAAAACCGGTGATATTGTAGAAGTCTATAATTTTCGCAATGAATTTATCGGCAAAGGATATATCAATGAACTCTCTCAGATAACTGTGCGAATTCTCACAAGAAATAAATCCGAAATTATAGATAAAGATTTTTTCAGAAAAAAATTATTGGAATGTAAAACCTATCGTGAGAAATTAAATTACTCAGAAAATTATCGTTTATGTTTTGGAGAAGGTGATTTTTTACCGGCTTTGGTAATAGATAAATTCGGTGATATTTATGTTATTCAGACCTTAAGTGCAGGAATGGATAAATGGAAATCTGTGATCGCAGAAATATTACATTCTGATTTTAATGCAAAGGGAATATATGAAAGAAATGATGTTCCGGTAAGAAAATTGGAAGGATTAGAAGAAATTAAAGGTTTTTTATCCGCAGAATTCGACACCAACATTGTGATCGAGGAAAATGGAGTCAAAATGCACGTGGATCTTGCAAACGGTCAGAAAACAGGTTTCTTTCTAGATCAAAAAGAGAACCGTTTGGCAATTAAAAATATAGTTAAAAACGCAACCATTTTAGACTGTTTTACGTACACAGGTTCCTTCGCTTTATTCGCGGCACATTTTGGTGCTAAACATGTCACAGCTCTGGATATTTCAGCAGATGCCATTGAACAAACAAAAAGAAATGCTATTTTAAATAATTATGATAATATTGAATGTATTTGCGAAAATGCATTTGATGTTTTACCTCTTTGGGCAAAAGAAAATCGTTTATTTGATGTTGTGATATTAGATCCTCCCGCATTTACTAAAAATAGAAAAGGAATAGATAATGCAATTAAAGGATACAAGGAAATTAATTTACGCGGAATGAAAATGCTAAAACCCGGAGGCTTTTTGGTCACCTTTAGCTGCTCGCATTTCATGGACGTAAACTTATTCTACGATGTAATTTCCTCCGCCGCAAAAGATGCAAAAAAAACAATTCGCGAAGTGCAATTTCTCACACAATCGAAAGATCATCCCATTGTTTGGGGAGTGGAGGAGACGAATTATTTGAAGGGGTTGATTTTGGAAGTGGGATGAGAGCGTGAATCGTCCACCTTCGCTAAAGCTACGGAGGACAAATGAGGCGGCTTTATAATTTCCTGAGGACTTAGGCATTGGGTGAATGGTCCACCTTCGCTAAAGCTATGGAGGATAAATGAGTAGTGAGAATGCTATCTGGTACGCCGTGGTTGTGTGTTTTTCACCAACCACTGGAGGGCGAAGAGAAATTATGATAGTGTCGAGAACTCTAAAGAGGTTTTCGTAAAATGAGTAATGAGTTATCCTCCTTCGCTGAAGCTACGGCGGACA
>JAYSYX010000214.1:0-3917 GCA_043727235.1 Bacteroidota bacterium | reverse complement strand
TTTCTATAAATAATGTTCCTGTGGAAGAAATGATCAATAAATTTTTATCAAATCTTCCAAGGGAAGGTAATAACCAGCAGTATATTTATGGTTCGATAGATCAATCATTTCGTTTTTATTATTTTGTTTATTATGGTTTATCTGAAAAGTATAGCATCACTTTTAAAAGTTTGAATTGGTTGATAGGAAATTGCGAAATTTCAGGCACTGACCTCATCGCCATGAAAATGCATAAAGAAAAGGTAAATATTCCTGATTTATATCCTTATAGTTTTAAGATCATAGATAGTTTACAAACAGCAATACTCACGATAAAAACTCTGGACCAAAACCTAATTAAAAGTAAATACAACAAAAACTTCAAAAGAGATATTTCTGAATACTTTAAGCTTATTCAAAAATCACAGACCAACCATCTAATAATTGATCTGAGGAATAATATGGGAGGAAATCCCGAGTATGTGAAATGTTTATTAACTTATCTTTTCGATGAACCCTTTGAGCAAGCCATTGAATGTCAGGTTGTAAAAAACAGGGAAAAGGAAATTTTTGAGGAACGCAACAAGAGAAGATGGTATCCTACCTATGGCATTGGCAAATTTCAACCCAAAAAGAATAATTTTAAAGGATCAGTTTATGTTCTTATTAACGAAAGCTCGTTCTCTGCTGCAGTTATTCTTGCATCCACATTAAAAAAATATGACATGGCAAAATTTATTCGTGTCGAAACGGGAGGGAATCCTGTTATTATGTCCGGGTTTTTTATTCGTTCAACCTGGTATCTTCCTAATACCAAAATTCAAGTCACTCCTGCAACACTCAGCACAATATATTATCCCATCGAATTAAACACAGGTCGCGGATTAATTCCTGATCATATTGTAGAACTTACACCCGAGAGTCTTCAGTTATCTGAAGATGTTTATTTAAACTATACTTTTGATCTGATCAGTGGAGCTCAATAAATGATATTGTAATTCGTAGAGACGCAATGCATTGCGTCTCTACAAATTACAATTTCAATCCTCGAGTGTGACTACATTGAGATATAATCCGCAGATTCCAAATTAATCTTGCAAAAAAATCTTCCAAAAACCTTTCGTAACCAAACGGTTACATATACTTTTGTAACCAAATAGTTACATAACCTAAAGAACATGTTACGAAGAGACGTTTTCCAGGCAATTGCCGACCCCACAAGGCGGGAGATCATTGGACTGTTATCCAATCAGATCATGAATCTGAATGCAGTTGCCGACAATTTTGACATGAGCCGGCCAGCTATCTCCAAACATATTAAGATCCTCTGCGAATGTGGCCTAATCGAAATAAAACATCTTGGAAGGGAGCGATTCTGTGTCCCGCAACTGGCAGCATTGGATCAGGTGCAAACGTGGGTTCAGCAATACAGTTTGTTCTGGACCAATAAATTAGATGCCCTGGAAATACATCTGGAACAGAAGAAAATTAACATCAAAAAAAATAATCTTAAAAAAATAGTACATGGAAAATAAAATTATTAACCTCGAAAGACTACTTAATGCAGATGTAAAAAAAGTTTGGTCTGCACTTACTGATAAAAACGAAATGAAACTCTGGTATTTTGATCTGCAGGAATTTAAAGCGGAAGTAGGATTTGTATTTCAATTCACTGGCGGACCATCACCTGAAAAACAATATTTACATATTTGTGAAATAGTGGAGCTGATCCCCGAAAAAAAATTAACTTATAGTTGGCGTTATGATGGATACTCAGGAATTTCTTATGTGAGTTTTGAATTGTATCCGCAAGGCAATAAAACACTCCTGAAATTAACGCATAAGGATATTGGTACATTCCCATCAGATAATACTGATTTTGCAATACAGAATTTTGAAGCGGGTTGGGATGAGATAATTAATACCTCATTGAAAAATTATCTTGAAAAAGAAAATTTTCAGTATGAGATCACCTTAGAATCTACAGCAAAAAAGATCTATTCGGGACTCACCTTTCAAATTCAACATTGGTGGACAGAAAAAATGGAAGGATCAGCAAATAAAATTAATGATGAATTCACAGTTCGTTTCGATAGAACCTTTAAAAGAATAAAAGTGGTGGAATTGATACCCGACAAAAAAATTATTTGGGAAGTAATGGATAGTTATATTGATATTCCCGAATTAAAAAACAAATCGGAATGGAACGGAACAAAAATAATATGGGAAATAAATCCAAATGAGTATTCAACAGATCTTTTGATGACACACCTCGGACTTAATTCATCACTTGAGTGTTACAATATTTGTGATGATGGATGGGTGAGTTTTATGGAAAGTTTTCAGGATTATTTGACCACAGGCATGGGAACTCCGTTTATATGATTTGGATCACGGATTATAAGGATTTCGCTGATTTCGCGGATTGATTTATTATTTAATTTCATCCCATATACCTCGGCAACCTCTGCAGGAAATAACAAATATTATTTATTTTTATCCCATGGCATACAACGAAAAATTAGCTCAGCGGATAAGAGAGAAACTTGTTGACATTCCCAATGTTGAAGAAAAAGCAATGATGGGAGGCTTAACTTTTATGGTAAATGATAAAATGTGTGTCGGCATTATAAAAGATGATCTGATGTGCCGCATCAACCCCGAATTTCACGAAACAGCAGTAGAAAAACCAGGCTGCAGAACTATGGATTTCACAAAAAGGCCAATGATCGGTTATGTATTAATTGACGAAACCGGAATGAAGTCAAAAAAAGATTTCGACTATTGGATAGAGCTGGCACTTTCATTTAATGAAAAAGCAAAATCTTCTAAAAAGAAAAAGAAGTAAACCTTTACACTCAATTGGCTCAATTCGTAAACCGAAATAATACTGTCGCAAAACACCCTTTTTAAGTCACATACACACAGTGTACACTTGAGGCTGCGGTAGCACCTTTGTTATTAATATTAATCATATAAATAAACCCAAAAAATGAAAAGAACAAAAATTTTATACTGGGTCTTTACGGGATTTTTTGGAGCCTTTATGTTATTTACGGCAATACCCGATCTGCTTTCAGATCCTGCTGCAATTAAAATGGTACATGATGATCTTGGTTACCCTCTTTACTTTATTCCTTTTATTGGCGTTGCGAAAATTCTTGGTGTAATTGCAATATTGATACCCAGATTTCCTCGTATTAAAGAATGGGCTTATGCTGGTTTGATGTTCGATCTTATTGGTGCAACATATTCGCTATATTCTGTTGATCCTTCTCCAAAAGGTTGGATGGGAATGCTGGGACCAATTGCGTTAGCATCACTTTCCTATTATTTTTATCATAAAAAATTAAAAGCAATCAGCTTAACTAATTAAATAAATATTAATTTATGTCATTTCAAGCCTATCTCGATAATGTCCAAATCAAAACCGGTAAATCAGCGGAAGACCTTAAAAAACTGGCAACACAAAAAGGTTTCGTTGAAAATGGAAAACTTAAACCAACAGTAAAAGCAGGAGAAATAGTTAATTGGTTAAAAAATGATTTCGATTTGGGTCATGGACATGCAATGGCTATTTTTGCATACCTGAAAGGAAAAAAAGAATAACTATTTTATGCAATTTAAAACATTACTAATTCAGGCTGGAAAAACAGCAACCGGTTTTGAAATACCAGCAGAAATTGTTGCGAAATTAGGTGCAGGAAAGAAACCGCCGGTAAAAGTCACTATAAATGGATATACCTGTAGAAATACTGTCGCAGTAGTGGGTGGTGTTTATATGATTGGGGTTAGTGCTTTACATCGAGAGGGTGCAAAGATCAAAGGTGGAGATAAAATCACGGTGAATCTCGAATTAGATACGGAAGAACGAATAGCTGAGGTGCCGGAAGATCTGGAAAAGCAATTAAAAAAAGATGCTGTAGCTAAAAAGAATT
>JAYSYX010000213.1:0-3935 GCA_043727235.1 Bacteroidota bacterium | reverse complement strand
GTAATCCGGCCAATATTCCATAGTTGTAAATTTCCAGACTTTTCATTTATTGGTTTTTACTTCAAGTTTCAATTCCATTCCCAGTACCTCTGCAAGCTTGTTTAAAATCTCCAAAGTAGGATTAGCCTGTCCTGTCTCAATTTTGTATAAGGTATTCGTGCTCATCCTAGCCAGTTCAGCTAGGTGAGGTTGTGTAATACCTAATACTTTTCGCCTGTCCTTGATCGCTTGACCTAGTGTATTGACTAACATTATAATATGATTTTCAAGTAAAATTAACTTAGTTTTGACGAATATGCAAGTAAAATCACAGTAAAATATGATTTATAGTAGTAATTTATCAATCTGAAAGTGAATTGAATGAAAATCACAGTTTAATGTGATTAAGCTATACTAATTGTTCTTCAAGCAATCCTTTCCAAACAATAAAGCCTATATCTGTTTCCTGCATGAGGCGTTTATCGACAAGCAAACGCCTCATGCAAGGAAGTTAAATTAAAGTTTTATATCGCTTGAAATTATAACTCAAACGGTATGACAAACAAACACTTTAACGACTGGATCATGTATCACGAAATTCACTGATTATCACGTATGGGGTTCTGCGCCCAAAGGATTGCCAATTATCTGGTTTTGAATAGCCGGTCTGTGAGGAAACAGCTTCACTGTATGAACTGTAATGTCTTATTTCCAGATTTCTTTTTATGATGGTTCATAGATGAAAAAATTCGTGAGATAATCCTCATTTACCGGTTGGCAAATTATTCAGAAAGAAACTTACTTTATGCTGTAAGTCAGGGATATGATTTTTACAAATATCAAAAATTATCTCGTAATCTGTTTTTTCGTAGTGGTGTGAGATGAAATCCCGAAACCTGATAATTGGTTCTGGATCTGTTTGAAGATATTGTTGGAAAAAATCCGGCATTTCCTTTTCAATCCTTTTTGCGTTTTCCCCTATAATTTGAAGACGCATTGTGATCGAATCCATTATTTCAACTCCTTTTTCCGAAGATATAAAATCTGTATTTTTTTCTATTACTTCAGACCGATGCAAAATAAGCTTAAGTGATTCAAGGATTTAATTAAGTCTTTCAGTTACTATCTGATTAAACATGAATTATTTCCTTTTGAATGGACTGTAAAAATTGTTGGGAAAGATGCGGTCCTTTTCTAACAATATCAACTTTAGTTGAAAGCCCTTTTTCAAGAAATATATTTAAACTAATATATTTCATAAAAGTCGGTTCATTTAACTCAACGAAAATATCAATATCACTAGTTGGGTTTTCGGTTTGTTTTGAATAAGAGCCGAACAAGGCAATATCTATAACCCCAAACTCCTTTTCAAGATAAGATCGGTTAGTTCGTAAAAATGATATGATGGATTCTTTGTTCATCAGCTGAATGCTAAGGTTTTGATAAACCAAAGATACTTAAAAATTGTCTGAATCACAGAAAAGGAAGATTTTAATCCGTTCAATCCCTGCATGCCCTAGAGCAGGAGGGCCCGAAATAGAAGGCAGGCGTGATTCAGTCATTTTTTTCGGTAACATTAGCAAATGGTTCGGTCAATATTTTCTTAGGTATTTCCTCATTAAAAAAATCCAATAAGAATTATTAAAATAGCACTTGGACTCATTTATAGTTATTACTTTTTGTGGCAAACTCAATTAATAGTTATATTTCCTGAGAAGACTTTTTGTCAATAATAGCTTTTGAAAGTTCATTACTATGATAGATGTTTTTCGATCCGCAGCTCCTACAAACTAGGTCTGACATTAGTATATCGGAGTATTTACGAAATGGAGTTAAATTAAAAACTTGGTTACATTCTGCGCAAAACCAATGATACCGGAATGCCAATGATTTGCCTTTGTAGAAATGGTTACGCCAAGGTAAGGGTAGCGCGATACCAAATTTGGCTTGAGCGGTTGCATTGAAGTGATATACGAAGTTTATCATATTAGCTATTCAAATTTAATAGATTTTATTTAAAGAGACTCTGATTATTATTTTGATTGCAGAATTGCTTTAATATTTTCCATAAATACCCGATAGATCAATAGAAGGTCAAATTATACCTACCCCTCCATCTCCTCCTCAAAACGATAAGCATTATCCACCCCAACCCCATAAACCCCCTCAAATATTTTCACAATCTCTTTTACCGTTCCATCAATTGCATCTTCAGAATCCAGTTTAATAAACTTTGTATAGTTCTCCCCATTTTCAAGAGCAAAACCTAAAGATTTAAAACTACTTTCAAGATTTTTGTCGATAGTTGAATTAAAATAATGCGATACAGCTTCAAATCGAATTGGATTCTGGGTGTCAAGTTTTAATAGCTGACAGAAAATGGCTGAATCTTGTGTTTTTGCTGAATCAGTTTGCTGAGTTTGAATTATAAAATATCCGGCATAATTCTTTAATTTGGAAAGTAATTTCTGTAGTTGATCAATTGAACTTTGCTGCATGGAATATTAAAATTAAACCAAATCCCTGAATTTATTACTTCAACTTTGTTTGTTAGACATTTCCTTGAAATTATATTATCGATTGTATGCGAATAGTAATTGAATATCTTATATTTGGTTTCTAAAACA
Source organism: Bacteroidota bacterium (assembly GCA_043727235.1). Classification (GTDB taxonomy): domain Bacteria; phylum Bacteroidota; class Bacteroidia; order Chitinophagales; family BACL12; genus UBA7236. Next base: position 1,329 of record JAYSYX010000213.1, on the reverse strand, counting down.
CATAAATATGGGAACACTCAGAAAATGCTGCATGTTAACGATCTGCATGATACTCTCTTTTAATGCTGTTTTAAAGGCTCAGTTAAATTGTGAAAACGACACCACCCACTTCATCTCTTTGGTAGACCTGCAAACCGGATTTTATCTCGGAGAATTTCAAGGAGGGTTATATCCCGGTGGCAGTAATACCATGCCCCTTTATCATTTAAATAAGGGTGTTAAAATTTCCAAGGCAATTAAACCATTGGATTCGCTTGGAAATGTGGATTTTGTAAATGGAAAGGTATACATGGCTTGCTTTGGTTCCTCCACTGCAGTGCAACCCTTTAAAAAGTATCAGAGTGCACTTCCTGATGCGGAGGGATTGAATAATTGTTTTAAAACAGTACTGTGTAATCATGTTGGCGGTATAGAAAATATGACAATTGATAATGCAACATATTGGGAAGATATAGACAATGATAAACTAATTCCTGCCGGCGTTACCCGGGAACAAATTCAGGTTGCGTGGATGATGAATTCCAGTAGGGAGGATAGTATTTACGATATGCCCTTGCAGGCAGATTCCATCCATGCAAAATATGTAAGAGCATTTCAAGGTCTATATGCTACCTATCCTAATCTGAAAATATTGTATTTAAGTCCGCCGTATTATGGAGGATATGCCGATCCGACTGATGATAATTTTGCAGTGAATCAGGAGCCTTGTTCTTATCATGCAGGTTTTGCAACAAAGTGGGCAATTCAAGATCAAATTTTTGGAGTTCCGGCTTTGAAATTTAAGGAACCGGGAAAACAAGCGCCTTTTCTAAGCTGGGGACCACATATTTGGGCGGATGGATTGAGAGCAAATTCCTATGATGGACTTTATTGGGATTGCGCGGATTTTAAATTTGATGGAGCAGGAATTCATTTAAACGATGGAGGAAAAGAAATTTTAGGAGATATTCTATATGATTTTTTTCTAAACGATACCATTGCGGGTTATTGGTATAAGGATGCTCCTAAGTGGGCAACTTGTGTGCCTCGGGAAAGTATGGTAGAATTAAACGATGATACGCAATTCAAAATTTATCCAAATCCAAATTCCGGCTCCTTTTATATTTCCTGTAAGGAGTTAACAAATGTTTATTGCTCCATTCATATTATTAATAATATCGGAAATACCGTATTCGAAGATCATGTGATAAATATAAACGGGATTTTAGCGATATCCGAACCGAAACTTGTCCCGGGAATTTATTTATTGCAAATTGCAGTCAATGGAAAAACGATCGGGCAAAAATTTATTGTAAATTAAGTGCTTTAGATCTCAATATCACAAAAAAC
>JAYSYX010000212.1:0-3948 GCA_043727235.1 Bacteroidota bacterium | reverse complement strand
GGAGCTGGATTTTGATTTTTAATATTATTAACGACCTTTCAAATAACTAAAAATATTAATTCATTGATATGTGCTCCCCAGAAAATGAAGGTGACCCGTTTAAATTTCTTGCGAAATTTTTGCAAACGGGAATCCGCTCTGCCGACAGGGCAGGCCCCACTAAAAAAGTGGAGGCCTGAATTTGCATTCGTATTACAATTTCGTTACAGGATAACTTTCAAAATTGTTCCCGTTGTTCAAGCGGATCCAATATATACCAGGTGGATAATTCGTTAATTCGATTGTAGTTTGTTCATCGGTTAAAGTATTCTCAAAAAGGCGATTACCGATATTATCATAAATTGAAATGGTATTATCACTCAAAGAATACTCATTTATTATTAAATTGAACTGACCTGTATTTGGATTAGGATAAATATGAATATTATTTTTTTCAGTGTTATCCAAAATTGAAGTAGTATAAGGAGTGAATTCTATTTTAGATGCATAGATATGAAAGACATTAAAAGTCCGCTCTTCTATCCAACTGAAGATCCAATTATTATCGGAGGCTTTATCCATATTGATATATAGTTTTGATTCATTGGAATTTGCAGCAAGCACCTGGTCGCCGTTAAATGTGCCATCAGCCTTTATATTCCTTGCCTTAATATAGGAGAGAGTCGCTATTTCTTTTACCCCAACTGCAGCACCACCAAATCCGTCTGACCTGATAAAGGGTTCCTGTTCGGTATCATCAACGGGTGTAAATACATCCAAACCATGATCACCCCACATTCTTTCACCGGCATCGTTTATTTTTTGTGCGTACGACTCGCTTGGAAAATTTTGAGTCCACGCAATTAATGCCCCACCATCGGAAGATGCCTCAATGCTGTAATCTGTATGAAAATCATCCGGTTCGCTGGCAGCAACGCCATTTTCTTCCCAGAGCATGTTTCCGTCTGCATCTAAATGTTGTGCATGAACCTGTGTCATATCATTTCTCCAGTCTGCCCATGCTATATAAACTCCACCATCACCATCATAAGCAGCAACAGGTGCGTTCATATCCACATCTACCAAAGTGGTGATCAAAATTCCATTACTTGCCCATAACATATCGCCACCATTATTAAAATGCTGTACGGCAATACCTGAATTATCCAAACGGTCGTCCTGCCATGTAACAAATGCTCCGCCGGCACCATCCGTAACCATTTTAATATCCTGCGTATTGGATGCATCGTCGCTGCAAACAATATAGTCACTCCATAGTAAAACACCATCTTCATTGATCCTGGCGGCATAGATCACCTCGTCAGTTTCTTCTGGTACTGTATGGCCATAATAAATAATTAATGCTCCTCCGGCACCATCTGTGACAATCTCTTTCTGAATATCATTATCTGAATTAATTGTTAATGATGAAACACGAACTCCATCGATATTCCATAAAATATTTCCATCAAAATCCACATGCTGCATATAAAAATCCTCTTCATCCTCACCTAATCTTTCATCCCTCCAGATCACATAAAAACCATTATTTCCATCTGCAATGATCTCAGGTTGCATCTGGTCAAGCTCGAAAATTACAAGTGGTTCCCCTGCAGGGTCCCAAAGGCTGTTACCGTTTGCATCCATATGTTGCATATAGATGTCAACTCCGGTGGCAAGGTTACGCGCATCGTACCAAACCATGAACAACCCACCGCTCCCATCTTCCGCAGTTTGCAATCCGAATTTTATAGGATCACCTGCACAGATTAGATTATTTTCTGAAATGTCGGGGTTCCATTGTGCATTCACAACAAAAGTTCCTGAAACAGAAAATAAAACCATTATAACGTTTAGTATATTTTGTTTTTTCATACTGTATTTTTTTATGTAAAATTGAAGGTATTCTTAATGATTGAGAATACCACAATTGAGGGATAAATATTTTTCAGCGTAATTCAAATAAATCAACTGGTTTTTCTATTACTGTCATAATTTTTATTAGAAACCGGAGCATTACTTTTTGGAACCTAAGATCCCTTGGTTAAAATACTTACCGAACTCTAATGAAAAGTGGAATGAAGGTTGTTACATTTATTGTGTCGATAAAGAAACAGAAGAATGGATAAGATAGCGCTTGGAACTCTAAATTGAATAAGCAATTTGAAAGGTGGAACTAATAATGATGACAGAAGTTAAGGAATTTTTGTATTGAAAAATAATCTTTCTAAAATTCCTCTAAACAAATAATTCTACCTCCCATTTTCCTCCACAAACTTCACAATTTCCTCCCCGATCTTTTTCCCCATATCGAGGCCGGTGGTATTATCAATGTCAAAATGAATTCCACCATAAAATCTGCTCATTGCACATTCGTTGGCTAGTGCTTCAAAATAATTTTTGTCATCAGGAAATAAATAACTCAAAACTGTAGCTGCGGATGCGGCAGTAGTTGCATGTCCTGATGGATAACCCGGAAAATTAGGAGTCCGGATCAATGGTATAAATGAAGCATCATGAAGTTGCGGACGTGTGGCCCAATAAGTATATTTTGCATCCCACGCCGACACCTGGGCATCAAATAATGAAATATACAGCAATGCATATATTCTCGCTGCAGCAACGGGATCTTTATCCAGGTCATATTCGAAGATCTTTTTGTTCGCTACATCAAGTAATAACTTCCCCATTGGAGCTGCCCAATAAAAAGCTGTTTTATCTGTATCGTAAGTATGTTTCACAGATTTTAATTTCTCCATTTCCGAAATCGCAAAATTTTCATCCGGTGGCCCTGGACGAAACTGATTTCCTGAAGATAACACCCATGTTTTCCATTTTCCGAGAGTGGGATATAAGGGATTTTCACCATACCATTTACCATCTTCTATAGGAATGATGCTGTCCCATTTCATGCCCGATCCGTCATGTTTTGCATATTCGATAAATTGTGCCGAAATAAATTTACCTAGTTCTTTTCCTGCTTTCATATCTGCCTTATAGTGAATACCGGAATTTACAATAGCCTTATCTGCCTCTTGTAATTTCTGTGCGATGGCCATTGTGTCTCCAGGGAAAAAATAGGCGAGCATTTCGGCATAAATGGAAGCGGTAATACTATATTCAGAGGGAAACGAATAGCTCGGAATATCCTCAATCAAGGGTTGAATTTGAGTTACATATTCGGCTGGTCTTTTAATTTTCAAACTGTCTTTATACTGCCAGGTGATCAGCATGCCATCATATGTTGCGCAATTTAATAAAGAAAGATATCGGTTGCTTTCGAGCAGTTTTTTGTTCTTTTCTATCAAGGTAAGTGCAAATTCGTTCCACCTATAAGAAGGCGAACCTGCAGACCAATATTTTATTTTACCAATTTCATCGTTTGTTAATTGCTCTGTTTTTTGGTTGATCATCGCAGCTTCGGATGCAAGCGCAGATCCTGTGGGAGGGATCAAAACCGGTAATGATTCATAGCTAATTAGCCAAGTATTTTTTTTTACCGCTGTAGAACTGTTTTGAGCAGCTACTAGGTGAGCTGAGAAAACAAAGAGAAAATAAATTTGTATGCGCATTAAAATTAATTTTAAGGGTGTGGAATAGGGAGCAAATATAGCCAACAATTGGTGCTAGAAAAAAGAACATGTCAGCTTCTAACCTAAAAGATAAATAGTAACTGCGGGAGTCTTGTATTTTATTACTGAAATACCGTCTCCTGAAAAGATAACAAGCTAGATTTACACAAAATTTGAAAATCCTATTCGCTTTGGGAGATTATTTAAAAAAAATCTCCTGCTTTGCGAATAAATGTATCAGGGTTGTTAAATAGTATAAGTTCATTGATAGAAAGCGCCAGAATTAAGGTTGTTGTATTGGTAAACCGCGAAATCCCTCAAATGAATTGACAAATAAGGCATACATTTAATCCGAAATTATTCTAAAAGGGGGCAGGTTCCAGTGAACTAATTGTTG
>JAYSYX010000211.1:0-10510 GCA_043727235.1 Bacteroidota bacterium | reverse complement strand
TTTTCGATCCGGGTGGCAAGCATTAGGGACACTTGAGCCGCATGGTGAAGCCTTGACTTTTGGCGCCACCTTTTGGTCAAACAAAAGGTGGCAAAGTTCGACTTAACTGGAATAAATAAACCGGACCTGGATTTTGATTTTTAATATTATTAACGACCTTTCAAATACCTAAAAATAATAATTCATTGATATGTGCTCCCCAGAAAATGAAGGTGACCCATAATTTATCGCATTTAACTAATAGCTACTAAGTAAAAAGAGTATATTTGAAACTAAATAAAAACCTCTATGAATCACCTAAAAAATCTTTTATTGTGTCTGACGACAATTATGTTACATGGTAATGTGCAAACACAGAATGTAGATTTTAAACAAATTGATGCCGCTACAGCAAAAACATTGGAAATTGATGATGAAAAGGGATTGAAAATAGTATCATATAACTCTGAACCCGGTAAAACGGAGATAGTTTATGATAAAGGTGACGGAAAGGAAATAAAAAAAACAGTTACTTATGATAAGAAATTTATGTTGTCTCCAAGGTTGATCTTTGGGAAAATTTATTTCCTAAACAGAGATTTTAAAAAGGACGTAATTTCACATACGATTGCTGAATATGATATTGAAACAAATAAATTAGGTGCACCTAAGGATATATTTACAGTTAGTTCAAAATCTGAACCTTTATGGAGTTATATACCAATATTGGTTTCTGAAAATGGAAAGTATTTTGCGATAACTGTTGAGCCGGGAAAAAAAGCAAGCACTACAACAGCTACATACTTTTATACAAGCGGTAAGGCTATTGCTGTTATTGATGCTAATTTAAAAGTGTTGTATCAGGTAGAAATACCATATCAATTTGAGGAAAAAGATTTCACTTACGATATCGTTAATACACTTGGAAATGATGGCACATGGTATATGTTTGGCATGCAATACACCGGTAAGGGAGATTCAAAACAAGCGCAATACGGGGTTTTCGAAACTACTCCCGATGGGAAAACTTCTGAATTTCAAAAACTGGATTTCGATAAAAATTATATTTCTGATTTAAATACACATTTTTCCGGAAATAAGTTAATTCAATATGGTATTTGGTCAAACTCATTTGAAGAAGAAACATTGAGTGGTTCATTCTATATGGAATTAAATTTACAAACCATGAAGACTGAAAATGAACAATATACAACTTTTACAACTGCACAACTTAATCAGTTTAATTATGCAATGAACGCCTCCAAAATTGAAAAAAAAGGTAGTGTGGAAGGAATTGTTCCTATAACATTAATAAATTGGCCTGGCCAACTGGGAAATGGAAATTATGTTGCAGTATATAGAAGACAAGAAAAAACTTCTTTAGAAGGTTATGATATAGCGATTGGATCTATATTAGTTTCCCAATATGGTCCTGAGAGCAAAGACATGATAAATACAATAATTCCCATTGATCAACATTCACCGGGTCAATTAAATTTCTTTGAAGTTAAAGCTGCAATTTTAAAAAATAATATTGTTGTTGTGTTTAATGACAATCAGGCAAATGAAAATATTACAACATCAGGAGAACCTAAATTTTATGATCCACTGCCTCTTAAAACAAATACAACCGCAACATTCGCTGCTGTTGTTAATGAAAAAGGAGAATATAAGCGGTTTAAACTCGCGTCGCTCACGTCTGAAAATGTTATTTTTCAAAACCTTAAAGTAACAACCGATGAAAATCTTGTGATTGTCAAGATGAAAGAGGATCCTAAAAAAATAGTTGATAACATGGAATTTTTTCTTGAGCAAGATGATGAATCACTGAAAAGTTATCTTTTAGAGGTTAAGGATTAATAGAACTCGTGGAAATATGTTATTTGCAAGAAGGCTTCACTAATTTTTGCATTTATCATAAAACATCCATGCTAAACAACGTTTTTTCAAGTTTTGCATCATGCCCATAAATGTCTTTTCTAAAATTAATTTCGCCATTTTCATCAACCCATGCAGTGAAATAAACGAGGAAAACAGGAATTTTTTCTTTTAATTTAACGTAGGTCTCTTTGCCTAGATAATAGAGGGAATCTATTTTTTGTTGGGTATAAATAGTATCGTAACGCAATAAATATTCTGCAAGTTTTTTAGGTTCTTCTAGTCGTATACAACCGTGACTAAAATTTCGCTGTGATTCCTTAAATAAATTTCGGGATGGAGTGTCGTGAAAATAAATATTATGTTCATTCGGAAATATAAATTTAACCCATCCCAATGAATTATTTCCTCCGGGTTTCTGGCGAATTCTATAGGGCATTTTAGAATAGCTGCTCCAGTCAACATTACTTACATCAATAGTTTTTCCATTTCCATCAAATGCTTCCATATTCTCTTTATCCAGATAATTTTTATTCTTTTTTAAGGAAGGCAGAATTTCATTATTTAATATACTTGGAGGTGGAACCCAATAAGGACTGAATACAACATATTCCAATTCGTCGTTAAAAATAGTTGTGCTGGTTGTTGACTTTCCTACAACAACATTAATAGTAAAATTTAGTGTGTCCGCCTCAAAAATGTACATTTTATATGCGGGAATATTCACCAGTATATAATTTTCTCCTGTTTCACGAGGAATCCATCTACAGCGTTCCATATTTAATTCCAGCTGTTTTTTCCGTTCTGCTGGGGAAACATTTATTTCAGCCAGAAACTTTTCACCTATCGAACCATCCGGTTTTAATCCGTGACGGGTTTGAAATTTTTTAACTGCTTCTGTAAATGTAGTATCAAACATTTTTGTGGAATCGTTTTCAGCGAGATCGCCCAGCATATTCAAACGATATTTTAATTCTGTAATAATAATTGCAGAATCTCCCTCCTTATAAAATTTTATTCCTGTAGGTAGTATTAATGTACTCCAGGAAATAGAATCCGGAATTTGCTTATAAAGTTTTAAATATTTTTTTAATAATGGATACTGCGGAAACAATGGATCGTAGGCAGTGAACGAATTTTTTCCTCCGGCCAAAATGGAATCCAACATTGATACAGATGGAATAGTTTTTCTTGTAATATACCAGTCTAATTCTTTTGTGGTCTTTTCATTTAATCCAAACCAAACCTTTTGAGCATATATAAAAAATTCAGCGGTAAGCATTAATTCGCATTGCGTAGTTAAACTGTCAGCTCCTGAATACGAATAATTTGGGTCTGAAATTATATCGTATTGTTTTTTTAATTTGGAATAATAAATAACAGAATCTTTTATTCCCTCCTCGTCAAAATGTTCCAATAAATTCATGAATAATCCCCCCTGTTCCACGATACCATATTCATTAAACCATGCTGATCGGGAATTTCGATTATTATAAAATGTTTTTATCTCCTCAGCATGAAAAGAAAACATTGGATGTTCAGTTAAAAAATTTAATATTTCACCTGAATCAATATAGAGTGGATAAAACACCTTTTTTAAAACTACAATACTATCGTTGTGCATGGTGTTTTCAATATTCGTCGATTTTTTTTTACAGGACAAATAAGAAGCCGTGAGGATTAAAAAACCAATAATTAGCGGAAGATTATTTCGTGTCATAACCAAAAAGGTTGGCCTAAATTGCAAAACAATTTCGAGAAACCCCATTTTACTAATAATTTTACCTTTAAATATTCGAATATGAGTGAATTAAAAGACAAAAATCAACTAAACATAGAACTTTCAGAGGAAATTGCCGAAGGGATCTATTCTAATCTTGCCATAATAACACATTCCAGTGCTGAGTTTGTGGTAGACTTTATTCGTGTTATGCCGGGAGTGCCCAAGGCGAAGGTTAAGAGCCGGATACTTATGACCCCTCAACATGCAAAAAGGCTCTTAAAAGCCCTTACCGACAATATTTCCAAGTTTGAGAATACTCATGGCGATATTAAGGATAATGAAGGTTTTGGCGGTATTCCTATGAATTTCGGGCCGACGGCAAAAGCATAACATTTTATTAATACAATTATGCAACTAGCGCCCACAAATCAACGTATGGTATACTGTTGAACAAATTTATCGCAGAATATCGAGTTGATTCTGGTGTATTGCAATACTGTGTTTTACATTTACATGAGAAAGACGGAAAATGAGGTGTTTAGTGGATTTAAAAATAAGTAAGGTGCCTGATGCGTTTTATAAAATACTTGACCATTTGGCAAAGTATGTAAATAATATTTGGGATTTTTCCTTACAAATTTTGTTATTGATAAAAAATGTCAGATTTTCGTTGGCCCCTAAGCATCAACCAATCATGTTCAACAAACTATTCATAACGTTTCTGGCGATGGCCATAGGTGTGTTTTGGCGAACTTCCTCGCTAAAGGCACAGCCTATCGTGCTTTCCAGAGAATTTGGGATGAATGTGGGTTTTTCAAGTTTCCTTGGCGATCTGGGTGGATCCGACGATATAGGCCGTGCATTTTTCTGGGATATTGACCCGGAAGTTACACGTCCGGCATTAGGTCTCGTTTACAGGCAGGAAATAATCCCTCGGACTGCTTTTCGTTTTAATGCGATAGCTTCAATGGTAAAGGGGGATGATGGTTTAACAGAAAATGAATTCAGACATTACAGAAATCTCAGTTTCCGATCGCCAATAGTAGAAGTTTCAGGAGAAATTGAATTGTCGATGAACAGGTTCACCGGTATAAAAAAGAAAAGATGGACGCCTTATATCTATGCTGGCGTCGGGGCTTTTTATTTTAATCCCCAGGCATTGTATGATGGTGAATGGGTTAATCTTCAGGAACTAGGCACGGAAGGCCAAGGTTTACCAGAATATCCCGACAGGCAAAAGTATTCTAAGATCGCGGTTTGTTTTCCTTTAGGTGGAGGATTTAGAGTATTAACCTACAATAATTGGGTGTTGGGCTTCGAAATGGCAGCCAGGCTTACCACCACCGACTATATCGATGATGTTAGCACTTATTATCCCAATCCTGATTATTACTTTCTCCATTACGACTTGGAAAAAGCGGTAATGGCAGCGACACTTTCCAATGCTTCAGATGGCACCAGACCCGATCTTATTCCACCGGAAGGAGGTAGAGGTGATCCTACAAATAATGATGCATATATTTTCGGAGGTATGATAACATTTACATATCATATGGAATTCCAGAGAAATGTTAGCTCCATAAAATGTTATTTCAGCGAGGAAAACAGATAATTTTTTTACCCGGATTTATTCTTCTTCAGTGTTCCAGATCTCCCAAGCATATTCTGCTTGTAATCTAAGCATTTCCAATCCGTTTTTAATTTGGGCGTTTTGTTTTTCTCCCAATTCTAAAAACTTTGTTTTTTCAGGATTATAAATAAGGTCGTACAGTAAATTATTTTTGCTCAGAAATTGATAGGGTATTTCAGGTGTTTCATTCAAATTTGGATACATACCGGTGGGGGTGCAATTAATAATTACAGGGTAATGCTCTAAAATTTCTTTATTAAGATCTGCATAAATAAAATTATTATCAGATGGATTTCTGGAAACAAATTTAGTTTCGATATTTAATTCCTGCAATACATAATTTATTGCCTTTGATGAGCCACCTGTTCCAAGAATTAATGCACTCGTATGATTGGGTTTGAGCAAAGGAATCAAAGAATCGCGAAAACCAATATAGTCGGTGTTGTATCCCACCTTTTGTATGTCGTCAATTTTAATACAATTAACTGCTCCGATCTTTTGTGCAGTATCATCAAGATCATCAAGATATTCAATAATAGATTCTTTGTATGGAATAGTAACGTTTATGCCTTTCAGATCTTTGTTAACTTCAAATAGAAAACGAATGTCTTCAATATTTTCAAGTGGAAATAATTCATATTTGCAATTTTCAATTTCTTCCCGGATAAACTTTTCTTTGAAATATTGTTCAGAAAAAGAATGTGTAAGCGGATATCCGACAAGACCATAATTTTTCATGCTATCGGTTTATTGGATTTAGAAAACCTCCCTTTTATTAATTCTACAATAATTGGAATTATAGAAATAAAAATAATTGCAAGCACAACAATTTCGAAATTATTTTTCACATATTCATTTTGTCCTAAAGCAAATCCCAAAATTGTAATGGAAGGAATCCAGATAAAAGCTCCAACTATATTATAGGTAAGAAATTTTTTATATGTCATAGTGCCCAAACCCGCCACAAACGGAGCTATGGTTCGCACAATTGGTACAAAACGAGCTAGAATAATTGTTTTAGCACCATATTTTTCATAAAATTTATGCGTTTTGTCCATGTGTTGAGGTTTTAATATCGGTTTACCACGGAATTTTAATTTCAAGGCCCTTTCCCCAAAATATTTCCCAATAAAATAATTAGAGGTATCTCCTAAAATAGCTGCAATAATCAGAAGAGGTATTAAAATATAAATATTTAATGCTCCGCTTGCACAAAATGTACCTGCAGCAAAGAGAAGAGAATCACCGGGTAACCAGGGCCAGATAACAATTCCTGTTTCAATAAAAATTATCATAAACATTATCACATATATCCAGTTTTCATATGTGGTGATCCATTCGGCCAGGTATTTATCCAAATGCAGAAAGGTATCAATAAACCAATGTATCGATTCCATGTAGTTATGCTATTATTTCAAAAAATGATGAAATGTATCACCTCTTAATCCGAGGCGTAAAGTTTCGAGAGGGATTATTTCATTAGGTGCAATATTACCGAGATTCACATTGGCACCTAATAATTTAATAAAATAAACCTGCTGGCTTTTTATCGGTGCTTCCCAAATAATTTTATCTTCGGGAATTACAGTTAATATTTCATCTATGAGATCACTTCTCACTTCACCTTTACTGTGATAAATTCCAACCGTACCACTTTCACGTGCTTCAGCAATCACCTTATAACTGCCGGCCTCAATTTCCTTTTTCATTAACTCGATCCATTTATACGGAGCTAATATTTTGGTTTCATCTTTAGAACCAACCTCACTTAAAACAGTAACATGTTTTGATAATTTAGTGATATAATTGCATTTAACATCATGTTCCAATTCGATGGAACCATCACTCACTTCCGCATATTGCATCTTGTATTTTTCCAATAAACGCAGGTAAGCGTCAAATTGATTTCTCGCCACAAATGCTTCAAACAGGGTTCCGCCGAAATATGTGGGAATATTGGCATTTCTATAAACTGCAAGCTTTTCGTCTAATCTGGGAGTTACAAAGGCAGTTCCGAAACCAAGTTTTAGCAGGTCGATATAGGGTTCAGAAACAGTTAAGAGGTCCTCAGCCTCTCTTATACTCAAACCCTTGTCCATAACCATTGTAATGCCATGTGTCCGGGGTTTCGCGTTCCTCTGGGGAAGACTGCTTAGTTCAAAGTTCATTAAAGAGTTAAATAGTACGGTGCAAAAATAGTGATAAAGGTTGAGAATGGGTTAGCAAGGTTTGGCAAGGTTAACAGGGTTTATTACGGAGGGGAAAACTCCGCATCTTATTTGAAGTTAAGATGCAGAGCTTTAGTTGCAATAATAGTTTCAGAAATTAGTATCAACGAGTTCCTGTTGTTCAGGATCTCCAATTGTAGTTATTGAAAAAACTTGTCCTAAGCCTGGATAATAATATTTGTAACCCAAAATTCCCGGAGCAAGAGGTGAAGTTTCTGCAATAAGAATACAACCGGTATAGGTGCCTAATCCAATTGTAATAATCGCATCAACACTTATCACCTTAGCAGCATCCTCAGCAAATCCTGCATAGTTTTCTTGTTGATAAATGTGACCTATATGTGCTCCCGGATCGGCAAGCATTTGCAATCCACCTTCGGCGCCATCTACACCATGCTCAAACGAACCTTCTGTAGTGTAGGTGCCATCCTCATAATACTTTTTAGTGTCCTCTCCCAAATACCATACATTACCGAATTTGTCCTGTGCATACCAATCATAAGTATCTTCTACAATTTCTCCATCATCAAAAACAACATCATGCACAACCGTACAATTAATACCTTCAATTATTTTTACTTCATTGGTAACGGCAACATAACTTTCCTCAAAAATGGAATCACCATCTTCAAATGCAGTTAGTTCATAATAAAGGGTGTCTCCAATATTTAATTCGAAATAGGGGTTTGTGATTTCGTCAACAAATTTGTCGGCGCTTACAAAGTCCCCAATTGCTAATTTCCCCATTAGCAAATCGTTGATTGGATCATCGGAAATTGGTGCAGTACTTAGTTCAGATTTCTGACAGCCTGCTAAAATGCTCAAACCTGAAAGCATCATTGAAATAATTTGAATCTTTTTCATTGTTTAAATTTTAATATTAAAAAATTTATTTACAATGCAAAAATCTAATGCGATACTGTTGAAATCATGTTGCAATTCTGAAGACTTTCTGAATTAGACAAATGAACATGGTATGATTGTATATATTGTCATGACATTCAAGGGTAAAGTTATTTTGTAATTATAGTTTGACCATTCGTTTTGTGCCCTGATCTGTTATAGTAATAAAATTCACAAGAAAAATTCCTTTTTCTAAATTTTTTACCGAGATCTTAATTGCATTAATTCCCTCGATTAAATCAGCATTTTGTTGTTGTAATATTTTACCATTCAGGTCGGTGATCTGAATGGTTATTTTTTGTGATTTTTCAATTTGTATTTCCGCTGTAAATATTTCTGATGTTGGATTTGGGAAAATGTTTATTTTTTCTGAAAAAGCTTCTGAGGGAACAGGATAAATTAATCTAATTAATTTTTTACTTTCCTCATTTAATCCGCTCAGATCCAAAGTGCCTCCATTCATATAAATACATAAATGCGCGCCTGTTTCACTTTTTGCATCGTTGGTAATACTGGCACCTTCTCCAAAACCCAATATGTTTCCCTTATTTAAATTCATATAAATATCACCCGAATAAATGGAGTTGGGATCTTTTACAAGACTCACTCTATTATTAATAAACATAGAAGCACCATTTCCTAAAACTATTGTGCCACCACTGCCCAAACCTAAAACTCCTACACCATTATTGCCATATTGTAAAGTACTGCTGTCAGAAACTTTAATTGCAGCTCCACTTTTAAACATGACACAGGATGTAGGACCATACATTTCTAATTTTCCGGAATTAAATATATAATTCGTATTTCCTGTAAACACCATTTCGGCAATACTCAAACAAAACGTACCGCCATTATTAATCAGATTTACCTGATGACGTAAAGTATCACCTTCCACAAACCCACCGCGCAACTGAACAAGTGGTTGAGTCAATAAGGTATAATATTCATCTATCTCAATATTTATTGCTGTAACAACGGATGGATTGGGATCTGGAGATACATCAATAAAATCAAAATGGTCAGTTGACGGATAAAACGGGTCATCGTATTTTAGTATTCCTACCTGGTAAAATTCAGGAATATTCCATGGTTTGATTACATAGGTCGTGTCCTCATAATTCCCATCAGAATTTGTAAGATCTGTTATTAATTTAGGTTCATATACTTCCTCCAAACCCGGATTACTCCACTTTTTTATGGTATCAATTGCGCCTATTTCATTAAATGTTAGTTTAACGATATAATCAGTTAAAAATTGATCATCAAATTTTTCTGTCGGAAAACAAAATCCGCTTTCAAAAGCGCTTGCATTAATAAATTGCCAACGTGTGGTAGTTGAAGTTAAGGTGGAATCCGGTATTTGAATTCCCAAAATTATTGCTGAACAAACAAGGTCTGCACAACTAACAGAAGTGTTCAGACCTTCAATTCCATAAAAAAAACTTTCGTAAACAAGATAAGCAGCGTCAGCATCCATTGAAATTTTATTTAATTCTGTAAGATCAGCTTTAATGAACAACGATCTGCTTGTATCAAAATCGTTTCCTGCAAATGATATTCCTCCATAACCTTCAATCGCTTTCAACGAAAAACAAATTGTGGAATCAATGGTTCCGTTATAGGTGTCATCCAAAGTTTGATAAGCTGTCCAGCCAACCGTTGTTGTAAACGAAATATCATCATCCCATGCACAGGTTGTATCTACGGCAATATAACTGCTGTTGTAAGGAATGTTTTGAGAAAACAAGTTGATACTTGAAAATAATAGCAAAAGTAGAATTACGTTTTTCATTGGAGTGAAATTTTAGTAATCAAATTTAAAAGTTACCTGCCAATTATGCAAATTCACCTAAAATTAGGTTTGAAATGATTTCAACTTAATTTGAATTTTAGAGGACGCAAATTGCGACCTCCAAGTAAAATTATCACACCCATCACGATCTTTAATAGTACACTAAAATAAAAATAAATCAGACTGGATTTAAAATAGGTAAAATGAAATAAAGTCGATAAGGAAATAAGATTTTAAAGAATTAATAATTTTGAATAATGTAATAAAACTATTAATCTATTAACCAGCTTATGTGCCAGGTTGAAAATGTCTGCTTTAGTAAAATGTCGTTACTCTGCCTACTGCCACTGCCCACTGCCCACTGCCACTGCCCA
>JAYSYX010000210.1:0-3951 GCA_043727235.1 Bacteroidota bacterium | reverse complement strand
TCTGTTATATCCGTAGCCGTAGCTATATAATGATATACATCAGCAATTTGAGCAACCTTTTGTTTTTCCTCAGTCGCTAACTTTCCGGCAAGATTATCGGTATAAAATAGCGTAGCCGCAACAATTAATAATGCCGACAACACCAGTGTTAATTTCCAACGATATTTTCTTTCGTAAATGTTCATGAGGGATATAGGACATAGGACCTATGACATAGGACAGGAAATAGGACATAGTGTAAATGACATAGGACATAGGACATAGGAAATAGGACTTGGTTTGAGATTGGATGGAACTTTAATTTCATTATTTATAATTCGAATTAAATTTAATATTTGATGTGAATTTATTTTAATCTTAGGTAAAATTCCAATGCATAATAATTTAAAAAGTTAAATAAAAAATCCAACTAAACATAGTTACGACAATTCTCCGGCATACAAACTGCCCAAGGGCCCCCAGCCCCATAGGGGAGCTTACTTTTACGTAAATTGAAAGTTTGCTACGGAGCCAAAATCTCAAATGTTACAAACTGCCAACTGCCACTGCCCACTGCCACTGCTCACTCCACCTCATCCTCAAACTCAATAAACTCCGGTTCAACCGTCTCCGTTTCTTTGATACCCTGCTTCGGAACAACATCACTTTGTTTAAACAGTTCTTCTTCAGGATCTTTTTTAAAGATATCAATAAATCGTTGATCTTCTATGCCGCTTTCTTTTAA
Source organism: Bacteroidota bacterium (assembly GCA_043727235.1). Taxonomy (GTDB): domain Bacteria; phylum Bacteroidota; class Bacteroidia; order Chitinophagales; family BACL12; genus UBA7236. The sequence goes on along the minus strand of JAYSYX010000210.1, from coordinate 3,227 downwards.
TTTTTGTTTTGCTTCACGTTTATTATATTTTAAAACAGGGTCGTTAACAGTTCCTGTCATCGACACAAAGATATTAACTCCACCTTCAGCATCCTCTTCATAATTATCTTTTTGTTTGTTGCCACCTAAAAATTTACGCACCATAATATCGGCGAGACTTAATTTAAATTGGTAATCTATTCCGTCGTCAAAAGTGTGTTTTCCGCTCATATAAAGGTCGACTGCGGATGATTTTATTTGCATTGCAGGGAGATTTATCACACGATCTTTTATTTCAATTTTATTTTCGAGCGTGGAGAAAGTGATATGTTTCAGGTCTTTAATATTCACGAATGCAGAAAGTGATTCCAATGGTTTGTAGTCAATGAGCTCACCATTTTCAATTTTCATGTCGCACAAGGTGTATATCGATTTTTCGTTGATCACAAAATCTTTATTCCATGTGATGGAAACATCATAAATATTAGCGGTGATATTTCCCTTGATATTTTTATTGGTGAGGGTGGTCTGATCAAAGTTATCGAATTGATAAAACAATTGTGCTACATCAATGGAAGTAATGGTTCCCGATGTTTGTAAAAATATATCTCCGTTCACCATTTCGCGAAAGGTGGCATTAAAATTAAAAAAGCCATCCATTGCATTGCCTTTTAATTCATTTACTATTAATAATCCCGGTGCGAGTTTTAATCCTGCAGTGATATTATTAAAGATAATTTTATCGTAAATAAATTCCTTACAGGTAAGATCGATAAACCCGCTGAAATTATATTTTGTATCGCCCATGACCTGTTCCGTCGTTATAACAGGATCAACAGAGGCCTCCGTGTTTTCTTCGCTTCCAAAAACAGCCATAAGTTTGTTTAATTCAATTTTATCGGAAGAAATAGTACCATTAACATTAAGTGCAGGTTTTATTTCAGATGGAAATACGTTTTGAATCCAGTTATTTACCTGCATATTAATTTTCAGGTCAGAGCCTGCAAATGAGCCGTTAAGATTATTAAAAATAATTTCGTTGTTTGCCACCAATGCAGAGCCGCCGGGAATAATCACTTTCTCCTCATTTACAATAAATGCTACATTGTTAAATGTAATATTTCCGGTTGGCTGTGAAGTGTATGCTTCTGATGATAAAGTTTTGATATTTCCTTTAATATTGATATTATTTAATGCAATTTCTCCTTCAACATCGGTGGCATTTGGAATTGCTAAAGGAATAATAATGGAAGCAGGAAAATTACCATCCAACTGCATATCGATCGTAGGATTCTTAAAATTTCGGTATTCCAGTTTCATTGTCACAGGATTAGAACCCTGTTTTGCCGAAAAGTCTTTTACTAAAATATAGGAACTGCTCGCACTCTGTTGTTCACCGTTGGAATAGGTGCCCGAAAAATTGATGGATTTTAATTCCCCACCAAATTTTTCATGTGCTATATTTCCATTTTTTACATCAAATTTTAAACTAATGGCAGGTGTTTTTGTTTTTGTATAATTTCCTTTTATGGTGGTTGAAAAATTGATATTTCCCTTACTTTTTAATACACTCAGATTGGAAGACACCGAACCCGGTAATAGTAAAAGTAATCCTTCCAGATTTATTTTTTCCCCAACCAAAGAAAGATCGTAATAATCCTCTCCCGATAAATTAATAGACCCATTTAAAGCAAAGGTATTTTTATCGATCACCACTTTTCCTTCCTTAAAAGAATAAGTATTATTTTTTACATCGACGGTCATTTTGGTATCTAATAAAGTTTCTTTATTCACCAGATAATTTGAACTACCCACTTTAATTCTTTTTGAAAGCAGATCGCCGGTAATATCAAGAACATAATTGTCGGAGGAGAAATTTCCCATCATTTCACAATTGTGAAGCAACATGGAAATATCCTGATGGTTCTTAAAATCCAGGTATTGAAAATCGATATCTGAAAAGATCACCTTTTCCAGGTTCACAGAAAAATCTTCCGAACTGGTATCTTCACTATCCTTCCAGAATTTGTAATTGATATCCCCTTTTTTATCGGTGGTGAGATGACAATAACCATCGGTTACAATAATATTTTTGATATTATAATTGCCTCGCAGAATATTCATCACATTAAACAACAAACTGATCTCCTGAGCTTCCAAAAAGTTTTTTTTCGAATTTGGAACACTTTCCCGAATGCCGATATTGTTGAACACCACCGATGCCTCCGGAAAGTTTTTGAGCAGACTGAGGTTAATATCCTCCTGTTTAATGGTTATTTCAGTAGCCAGACTCTTATTTAGCTCCTTAATAAATATTTCCTTTATCCTTTTTTCAAATAAAAGCGGAATCAGCACAGCCATCAGCAGCACAAATCCGACTATACAGCCCAAAGTAACAAGAATGATTTTGGTGACATTCCTTCGTTTTTTGAGCGGCGGTGTGGGGTTTGGGAGCTTGGTTTCTGTTATATTTTCCTGCACATTCAAAGTTAATACCCCTCTCTAACGTCGCCACCACATAAAATATGAGAAAACTGTGGACAAAATTTGAAAATTGGACACAGGCTTATATCTTTGCACTCTCTTTTTAGGGGGTGGGTGGTGGAAATGGGATGTTTTGGCTTAAAAAGGTTAGGATAGAAGTTATCGGGAGCATAGCTCAGTTGGTTTAGAGCATCTGCCTTACAAGCAGAGGGTCCTTGGTTCGAATCCAAGTGTTCCCACTAGAGTCGGTAATTACCGACTTTTTTGTTTATCCCATGTCCTGCCACTTCTACATTCTGCACTCTAAAATGCTTAATAAATATTATATTGGGCATACTTGTGATGATTTTCAAAACCTTATAAAAAAGCACTTATCATTAAAATCGTTTTGTTGTAATCTGTGATAAGTTAATGTATAAGGGTCTTTATCTTCAAAAAAATAATTATGTTGAACCTGGAATGAATCGTTTGCAGTAATATTTGCGATTTTGTTGAAATTATCACCGGCCATTGATTGTAGAATAATTGAACTTATAATTGTTTCCTTCAACGCTTTTCACCTAAAATCCAAAAGCACGACAAGATTGCATCAATTGTCACCTCGCATGCTTTTAGATATGTAAATTATGTAACATTTCAATTTTTTTGTATAACAGTATGTTAAATTATTTCTAATATTTTTGCATTGAAGGTTGAGTTATAAAATACTCCTTAAAAAGTAATTTTTATTCATGTTAATCATTTATTAATCTAATAACTATTTA
>JAYSYX010000209.1:0-1633 GCA_043727235.1 Bacteroidota bacterium | reverse complement strand
CCAAAAGCCCAAATGATGTTAATCCGGTAACCTTACAACTTAAAAATGGTACTGTAATTTTTCCGTTTATATTTCTTCCTTTAGCAAATTGAATGATTTTAATTAGTTCATTTTTTGTTTTTTCAAATTCCTCTTCATTTTCTTTTCCTTCTACTCCGTAGTCAATTATTGCTCCAATATGAAAGGACTCTAATTTCTGTATCACAGGAATTGTTTTTTCCAATGTTTCACCTCCACAGAACTGATCGTAAACGGTTCTTTTAATTGCCCATTTAAAAGGCAAATTCAATTTTATTGTGAGTTGAGCCAGTCCGGTTAATATTGAGGTGATGCCGTTATTATTCATCACCTTAAACAACCAATATTCCCATTTTAATGCTGCATTGCTTTTTCCTGAAAACGCAGTTTCAGTATCGTTGAAGTCTAATTTCGGAGAAGGTTCCAAGTGTAGAAATTTTTTTGCAAATATAATTCAAATGCTATTGAGCTTCCCATTATCTTTGACTTTAAAGAAAATTGCATGCGTTTTTTACAGATAATATTGTGTTGTTTTTGTTATTCATTCGTTTCAGGTCAGAACTTTACGAGTTATTATACCGGTGATACTACAGATTTTGTATCCAATCCCATTTCAGGCACCGTTTTAATGGGTGGCGCCTCAGAAAACGACAATGCAATGCGCTGGTTTTTGGAAAGGGCTGACGGAGGTGACATTTTGGTGCTCAGAACCACCGGCGATGATGGGTATAACGATTATTTTTATACGGATCTTGGAATTAGTGTAAACTCCGTTCAGACCATTGTTTGTAATAATGCGGAAGCCTCTCTCGATCCATACCTCGTTGCTCAAATTGAAAATGCCGAGGCACTTTGGTTTGCAGGTGGTGATCAATGGGATTATATTTCTTTTTGGCGTGATACACCAATAGAGGACGCCATCAATTTTGTGGTGAATGATAAAAAAATACCAATCGGTGGAACAAGCGCAGGTTCAGCAATAATGGGTGAAGCATATTTTTCTGCAGAAAATGGAAGTGCAACGTCCTCACAATCGCTTAACGATCCATTTAATAATTTTATGACCCTGGGATATGACGATTTTATTCAAAACCCTGCAACCATAAATCTTATAACAGATACACATTATGATAATCCGGACAGAAGGGGCAGACAAGTTGCATTTTTAGCGCGATTATATAATGACAATGGACATCCATTTTACGGTATTGGCAGCGAAGAATATACTGCCGTTTGTATAGATGAAAATAATATTGCATATGCTTTTGGATCATACCCGGCAGAAGAGGATTACGTATATTTTATTCAGGTGAATTGTTTTGAACCAAATGGTCCAGAAATTTGTGTTGACGGTGAAAAATTGCATTGGGACAGGAATGACGTTGCTTTAAAAGTAGTGAAAATGGGTGCCAATAACGCAGGTAGCGGTTTTTTTGATCTTAATGACTGGAAAACTGCGGGTGGAGAAGATTTGGTTTGGGAAAACTGGTGGGTGGAGGAAGGAGAATTAAATGTGTTGTCGGAAGCTACAGCAATTGATTGCAGTGTTGGCAATGAGGAGTTAATTTCTGAGAACGAATTATGGAAAATTTACCCAAATCCTGCAATGGATGAA
>JAYSYX010000208.1:0-3967 GCA_043727235.1 Bacteroidota bacterium | reverse complement strand
CCCATGTTGTCGCTGGAAAATAGTTACGATGAAAACGATCTCAACGAATTTGATAAACGTGTAAAAGAATTAACGGGAAAACAAAATATAGAATATTGTATAGAACCGAAATTTGACGGCTCCTCTATTGCACTTATTTATGAAAACGATTTGTTGATTCGCGCTGCTACAAGAGGTGATGGAATTAGTGGAGATGAGATAACAAACAATGCAAAACGAATGAAATCCATTCCTCTTTCCGCAAAATTTTCTGCAAGTGGAATTAATAGGGTGGAATTAAGAGGAGAGGTGGTTATAAATAAAAATACTTTTGCAAAAATTAATCAAAAACGAGAGGAGGATGGTTTACAAATTTTGCAAAATCCGCGTAATTCTGCAGCAGGTGCTTTGAGAGTAAAAGATTCTGATGAAATTGTAAGAAGAGGATTGGAAGCATTTATTTATCACATGGCTTATGCAGTTGATGAAAACGAAAATCAATTACTCGGAAAAAAATTGTTACATCATTTCAACAATATTGAATTAATGGGTCAACTTGGATTTAAGATCCCCAAAAAAGAAAAAAGAATTTGTTATACCGTTAGCGAATTATTGGAATTTATTGCGGAATGGGAAAATAAACGCGATGATTATGAGTATGAGATAGATGGAATGGTAATTAAAGTGAACGACATTGCATTACAACAACAATGTGGAAGTACATCACATCATCCCCGCTGGGCAATCGCATTTAAATTTAAAGCGCGTGAGGTGGAAACTGAATTGCTTGATGTTGAATTTCAAATTGGAAGAACGGGAGCGATAACGCCGGTAGCAAAAGTTAAACCAGTATATGTTGGTGGTGTAACCGTATCTTCTATTTCGCTTCACAATGAAGATATTATCAGTGAAAAAGGAATACATATTCACGACCTTGTTATTGTACAAAGGGCAGGCGATGTAATTCCATATATCGACAGAGTTGTGAAAGAAAAACGAGACAATTCCAAGATAAAAAAAATTCTTTTCCCAAAAAATTGCCCTTCGTGTAATGAGGAAATTGTGCGCCCTGCCGAGGAATCTGTTTATCGCTGCATTAATTCTGAATGCCCCGCTCAAGCAGAGGAAAGATTAATTCATTTTGTGAGCAAAGAGGCAATGGATATAGATGGATTTGGTCGTGAATCGGTGAGTGAACTATTTAAAATTGGCATGTTAAAATCCATTCCGGATGTTTATGATCTCAATTTTGAAAAAATACTTACTCTTGAGGGTTGGAAGGCGAAAAGTGTAAACAATTTAAAGGAAGGTATCGAAAACAGTAAAAATCAACCCTTATGGCGATTGATCAATGGACTTGGAATCAGGCATATTGGAACACAAACGGCCAAAGATCTGGTAAAAACCATTTCTAACCTTAAAGAACTTTTCGATTGCACACTGGAACAATTGACCGAAATTGAGGGAATAGGCCCAAAAGTGGCATCCAGTATCACGCAATTCTTTCATAATGAGGGAAATAAACATATGATCCTGGCTCTTGAATCGGCCGGTTTGAACCTCGAAAATGTAAAAACCGTTGCGGAATCGGGCAAACTCGATAATAAAACCTTCCTATTTACAGGTTCCCTCACCAAATTTACCCGCGATGAGGCCAAAGAAATGGTAGAAAACAACGGGGGAAAACTCATCGGTTCTGTCTCCAAAAACCTCAATTATCTGGTAGTTGGCGAAAATGCCGGATCTAAACTTGATAAGGCGAAGGCGATAACGAGTATTGAGGTTATTGATGAGGATGCTTTTTTGAGGATGATAGAGTGAAGAGTTGGCAGTGGCAGTGGGCAGTAGCAGTAAACAGTGGGCAGTCCTCCTTCGCTAAAGCTACGGAGGATAAATTTGTAACATTGGGGGTTTATAGTTTCGGTTTGAAAATTTAATTTGATTTGAACGAAAACGAGGGGTTCTTCTCAGTCGCAGTTCCAGTCACAGTCACAGTCCCTTTTTTCCCTTTACCACCCCTTCCTTCCTTCTTTCCTTAGATCCTTACCCTTCGAATCTTCTCCCTTCTCCCTTCGATTCTTAAAAGTTGCTTGGATTTATGAACAAGTCACCGTATATTTGCACTCCAAATAAAAATCAAGAAAGACAATGGCACATCATAAAGCGGCTAAAAAATCAATTCGCCAGGCTGAAAAACGCAATGAGAAGAATCGTTATTACGGTAAAACTACGCGTAATGCGATCAAAAAATTCAGAAATGCAGCTGATAAGACAGAAGCAGACAAATTGCTTCCGGATGTTATTTCTATGATAGATAAATTAGCAAAAAGAAACGTTATTCATAAAAATAAGGCTGCAAACATTAAATCAGCACTTATGAAAAAAGCCGTTGTAGCAGCAGCTTAAGAGCGGTTCTCAATATATTTCAGCCTGGCAGGTATTACCTGTCAGGCTTTTTTTTGCCGTGTAAATATTTGAAATCGGGTGATATTTGTTTATACTTTATTTTTGGTGTTATGATTTATCCCGAAAATAAAAACGTAACTATTCCTCAGCTTGCCGAAGAAGACAGGCCCAGGGAAAAACTTGTACTGAAAGGCAGACAAAGTTTATCAAATGCAGAATTGATCGCTATTTTGATCGGCAGTGGAAATAATAAAGAAACCGCTGTGGAATTGGGAAGACGAATTCTGCTTCAATTCAATAACGATCTCAATGAACTCGGAAAACTGGCGGTTGATGACCTCAAAAAATTCAGGGGTATTGGCACAGCAAAGGCACTTTCTATTATTGCGGCATTGGAATTGGGACGACGAAGGCAATTATCGGATGCGGAAAAAAAATTGCAGATAAAAAGCAGCAGAGATATTTATGAACTGATATATCCCCTGATCTCTGATCTTCATTACGAAGAATTTTGGGTGCTTTATTTGAATAAGGCAAATAAAATAATTGAGAAGGAAAAAATAAGTACCGGCGGATTATCAGGAACCGTTGTAGATGTAAAAATAATTTTGCGCAATGCCTTGCAAAAATTATCCTCGGGGATCATATTTGTTCATAATCATCCATCAGGAAATTTGCAACCAAGTGATGCAGATATTTCTATAACTAAAAAGTTAAAGGAAGCTGCAAAATTATTGGAGATTGCAGTTTTGGATCATTTGATAATTGGTGATAAAAATTATTATAGTTTTGCCGATAATGGCATTATTTAAATAATTTGAATGGAGGCAGAACATAAAAAGGCATATTTATTATATCATGTATGTGTATTTCTCTGGGGATTTACTGCAGTTTTTGGTAAAATAATTCAATTGGAAGAAACCTTGTTGGTTTGGTATCGCATGGGAATTACTGTGGTGATATTATTGGCTATTCCCGCATTGTGGAAAGGTTTCAGGGGATTGAATTTAAAAATTGTGATGCAACTGGCAGGCATTGGTGCATTGGTTACCATTCATTGGATCACCTTTTATGGATCCATTAAGGCTGCAAATATTTCAGTTGCTCTAACCTGTTTGGCAACATCATCTTTTATGGTTTCTATTTTGGAACCCATATTATTTCGCAAGAAATTTATATGGTATGAATTGTTACTTGCAATAATCGTAATTCCGGCCATATATCTTGTTTTTAGGTTTTCCGGTGATTATAAGGAAGGAATAATTTTGGGATTGATCTCTGCGTTGTTCGCTACCATTTTTTCTTTATTTAATAAAAAAATGATCACAAAGGCAGCCCCCTTAAATATAGCTTTTATAGAAATTGGTATAGGGTTTTTATTGATGTGTATAATAATGCCATTTTATATAAATGCGCATCCTAACCTGGTATTGGAACCTTCGGTTAACGACATTTTGTATTTGGTATTATTAGCGGGTTTATGCACCGTTGTTCCCTTTACGTTATCTTTATTTTGTTTAAAATATATCAGCGTTTTTACAGCTTCCATTACTTTAAATCTGGAACCCGTTTACGGCATTTT
>JAYSYX010000207.1:0-1637 GCA_043727235.1 Bacteroidota bacterium | reverse complement strand
CAGCACAGGGTGAGTTTATTGGGAGCACGCCGGGGGATATAGAAATCTTGTCCCAGTTGGGAATATCAACGACAGCTTCGTTTGATTTTATAAGGTGGAGTCTGAACCTGGATCCATTAATTACCACATCATCTACCTTCTCCCTTGAGGTTCAATATGGGGAATCTCAACCAAATACTACAGGATTTAAAGGCGGAGGTACAAAATTGAATATTCAGGGGAGATCACTAGCGTTTTGATATTAGTCAAAGATAGTCAGTTGGTTATGATTTTGCACGTTAGAATTTTGTAATTGGGGTTGTTGAAAGAGCTGATTTATGGGCTTTTTTTCAAATACGGACAAGCTCAAAATTTGTAATATTTCGTAAAGACTCTGTTTGAGCATAAATCGTTTTTTGGCAATGGCGACTAAGACATAAACGGATATAGCAATCCACACTTGTGTTTTAACTGCGTTTTCAGAATGGCCCCAAAATGATTTTATTTTCAAGTGTTGCTTTATCCATTTAAAAAAAAGTTCAATTTTCCATCGATGTTTATAGAGTTGAGCTATCTCAGTCGCCTTCAGTTGAAAATTATTAGTAAGAAAAATAAAAATCTTTCCAGTTTCATCGTCTTTGAATTTTATTATTCGCAATTTTTCAGAATAATCTATAGAAGCATAAAAATTGTTTAACAATATAATTTGGTCATAGTACACTCCTTTAAATTGATTTTTAGGTCGAGAATATAACCTCCTGTAATTCATGTTGTCTTTTGTTCGGGTAACAAAAAATGCGCTGCACATGTGAATCTTGTAAAGCCGCTTGTAGTCTACGTATCCTCTATCCATGATGTAAAAACTATTTGCCTCAAAAGTGATCTCATCTAAAACGTTTACATCATGATTTGAAGCATTTGAAAAGTAAATAAACTCTGGAATTGAAGTCTTTAAATCAATTTGAGTATGCAATTTTATTCCCCCTTTAGTACTCCGAAAAGTCGCCCAATAAAAAGTAGATAAACACAAATCAATCGTAGTAGAATCAATGGCAAAAACATTTCCTTTTAAAGCAACTTCCAGGTCGTCTTCGTCTACATATAATTGCTTGGCTTCCTTAATCAGGAGCATCGTTAAATCCTCATAGATTTTGTAGCTACGATTTTCATTTGCTTTAGTAAGTGTACTTTTGGCCACTACCTCGCCAATTCCAAGATGATACATTTTACCTGTATTCGCTTTCAAACACATAATAGTATCACTTAGACTTTCACGATGCGTCAGCTGACCAAAGGCCATGCACAAATACTGTTTCCAGCAACTGAATTCCTGAACTTTATATTCCCCGGAATGCTTATTTACCAGGCTTTGGAAGGAGGTTGTTGATACTAATCCCATTATTTGAGAGAATACATATTTACCAAAATTCATAAAATATTGATTTCCAGAAACATACGAAATTTATTTCTTTCAAAAAATCAAATCAACTTAGGTCTAAAATCCCCGCAAACCCAATACTGTCAATACTTTCAAAGAACTTATCTTTATAACATCAAAACGCTAGTGTATTACTAATAAATGTTTTTTTATGGATGTCAACATTTTTGCATGCCCAGGAAAGATTACCCGATAATATCTCCGTTGCCCTGAAACAGGC
>JAYSYX010000206.1:0-1640 GCA_043727235.1 Bacteroidota bacterium | reverse complement strand
TATAGTGCAGGTGCATTGATCTTAACGACTGTATTGACATCATATAATAGTTCCAAATCTAACTATTTATAAATAGCAAATGGAACAAAAAATATAAGCCGCTTAGGATCGTTTAGGCAATCACACACCATAATTTCCATAGTACGGTGAGTGCCACAAATCAACGCACGGGCTATCTGACACATCACCATTGAAAGTGGCGGACACCTGGGAAGGAAGCAAATAAAACATGGATGAGCGACATTCAATTATTTGTTCAGGCAAAAAATATTATCACTTCAAAAAAATAAAAATTCTTACACGGAATGGCCCAAGTGTATTAGGAATAGGATTGAATGTTGCTTTTTGATTGTTTGTAATCAACTCTTGATGCTAAGGTGTGTGTCTTCACACACCTGCTTGTTATTCGAAGAATTTTGCGTGAAGACACACACCAAGGCTGAGATATGAAAATAAATGGAGCAGATATGGTATTATTGTATTATTAGATGAGAGAGTAAGAGATTTTTTTTGAGGAGGGCTTATGGTAAGCTATTAACCAAAAGATGCTTTTCTGTAAATAGCCAGGTCGCATTGCCGCATGCCACAACCTGACTGCCGATAGGCAGATACAAAACAAGCGAATCTTAAGTTTTTGGAAATCAATGAGTATTTTTTTGGAACTGTCGGGTAATACTGCAATCTTAGTGTTACACGCAACATACAACAACATCCTACTATGTTTAAGAATATATTTGGAAGCAACGAAAGCACCAGTAAGACAGGCTTCTTTAAAGTTGACAATGGTAAACTAATTGGAATAAATGAAATTCCTGGAAATGGCTCTATTAATAGCTGCATTGAAAGTTTAGGATATCCAACAAATCACATTCGTACTGTTATTACTTTCAGTTCAGACAAAATAGATTCTTTGGGTTTTAAAACATTATCAAAAGAATTAGTTTTTGTTTTAGCAAAAACACGGGAAACAAAACTTTCCTATTCAGACGCACAAAAAGAAATCAAACAAATTGACTGGAACCACGAATACTCAAGTTTAAATATTGAAGAAATTTTACAAGACGGGATTGACATGGAAAATTTTGATTTGAATTTTTTAAAGTCTGTTGTTGATTTAAGAGAAGACACTGAAAATATTTATAAATCTGAACAATTAGGACTGTACTTACAATTTGAAAATGATTTTTTAACAGCCTTTACTTCTACTGGTTGGGACAATTCCGCTACAAAATGGCTTGCAGATCTCAACCCAATGATGATTCGAAAAATGACCGACGAAGCTAAACAATACCATCAAAATGACATGGACTCAATGGAGGAAGTCAATAAGCAAGCTAAAGCTCTTTTGGGTATTCCACATGCAGTAAATAATGAATTTATTCCTCTACACACTAAGTCCAATGGAAACGTAAATTTTTATAATTTACTAATTGCCCATTATACTAATCGTGGTTACAATATTGACGAGTTTTTATTTATGAATAAAGGGCGATTTAGGAAGATTAATAACAATACAATTGAAGTAGCAAACTTTATTTATAGTTTTAACTCTTTAGGACAATTGGAAAGTGTAGTGAGAAAATAAATGCTGCGTGTAACGTTGGTATTGCCAATAGTGGGGCTTGACATTGAAACAATCA
>JAYSYX010000205.1:0-10631 GCA_043727235.1 Bacteroidota bacterium | reverse complement strand
CATATAAAATTACCGGTTCCATTCAGGAGTGGTGTGGTATGGCCAGCTATCAAATGAATACCCGTAATAATAAATTTGAAATTGAACAACGCAGTTATTTTGAACAGGAGGGAGATAAAAACATTAGCCTGAAACCTGTAATTCAGGAGGATGAACTTTGGAACCTGATAAGAATGAATCCCGATAAATTGCCAAAAGGTGAAAATTATGTTTTACCAGGCTCGGAATATTTGAGATTGGCTCATAAGCCTATTGAAGCAGTCAAAACAAATATGGATCTTAGGGATGAGAATGGTATTAAAGTATATGTAATTGATATGCCTTCGTTACAAAGAAAACTCGTAATTAAATTCGAAAAAAGTTTTCCATATAAAATATTGGGTTGGGAAGATTCATATCCCGGATTTGATGGAACTGTGCTCACTACCACTGCAATTAAAAATAAGGAAATGTTACTGGATTATTGGAGGACACATAATAATGCCGATAGAGTATTAAGAGAGCAATTAGGTCTTCCCAAGGACACGCAATAAAATAGTTACTCTACGAAATTCAATTCGTACCGATCGGAGAATCTTTTTTGAGTATTTATGAAAGATTCAGCTTGTTGTTTCAACATGTTTTGATTTGATTTGAGTAATTCCTGAACGTGGATAGAATCTTCTTTTAAGAAAAAAGTATCTGAAAGTATATTAAAGATGGTATCATAAATAGAAAATGCATTAATGTAATTATCAACCATCGATAAACCTGCTAAACGCAAGGTGTCGTCTTTTTCCAATGGTGTTAATGCATTTAAAGAATCCTGCATTGCCAGTAATTTTGTAATGGAGTTTTGTTTTTTAAGTGCATATTCCTGCATAAAATTGGTTTTATTCCAGATCTTCATGGCACCTTCACTTTGCTCTACAAATTTTACTACCTTGTCGTTATAGGTAGTTATTTTTTCAAATTTATGTTTATTACACGAGGTAAAAACTAAACAGGCTGCAATGAATAGGATTCCGCTTCTCATAAAAAAATCTATAGTTTTGTGCAAATTTACAGAATGAAAACGGAAGAGGCGGAATCCAAAGATTGCATAGTTATCACAGGTGCTTTGGGGTTTATTGGCAGTTGCGTGGCAGCAGAATTGGGTCGTTCCGGTAAATACAGCCTAATTCTGGTTGATGACTTCAGTAAAGAACATAAACTTAAAAATCTTGATTCCATAGATTTTGACCTTAAAATTGAACGGGAAGATTTTATTGATTGGCTGAAGTTAAACGGTGATCAGAAAATTCATTTTATGTTGCATATTGGCGCCAGAACAGATACAACAGAATTTGATATTGTAGTTTTTGATAAATTGAACCTGGATTATTCGAAACAAATTTGGAATATATGCAGTGATAGAAATATTCCGTTGATCTATGCATCAAGTGCTGCAACATATGGTGGAGGAGAAAATGGATACATTGATGATCATCTACAGTTAAATAAATTGGTTCCCTTAAATCCATATGGTGAATCTAAAAATGATTTTGATCTTTGGGTTTTAGAACAAAAAAAATCTCCTCCGTTTTGGTATGGGTTAAAATTTTTTAATGTGTATGGCCCAAACGAATTTCATAAGTCGAGAATGGCTTCTGTAATATTCCATGCATATAATCAATTTAAGAGTTATGGTTCTGTTAAACTCTTCAGATCACACAAAGAAGCATTTAATGATGGTGAACAATTGCGTGATTTTATTTATGTAAAAGATGTTGTTGAAGTAATAAAATGGTTATTGAATTCAAAAACATATTCCGGGATCTACAATCTCGGCACCGGTAGAGCAAATACATTTTATGCTTTAGCAAAAAGTGTTGCCGGCGCAATGCATTTGCCATTAAATATAGATTGGATAGATATTCCGGATGATATAAAAGATAAGTATCAATATTTTACAGAAGCCAAAATGGATAAACTAATTGCCGCAGGTTACAATAAAAACCTTACATCTTTAGAGGCAGGGATAGAAGATTATGTAAAAAATTATTTAATTCCCGGAAATTATTATTGAATTTACACTTTTGCGCATCATAGCTCTTACCACTAATTAATAGCTATTACAGTATATTTGTTGTAAGCAAACACGCCCATATGTCGACATCATCAGATAAAGCAAGACGTTTACTGGAGTTATTTTCAAAAATAAAACCCTTTGATCAGGTTTTGGATGAATTGGTTCCCAGCGATGAATTATTATCCTCCGATCAACGAATTCCAGGGCCTCTCAATTGGTCGAAAGATGCTCAATTGGAACGACTTGAATTTATTAAAATTAAAACGGGCAAATCTCTCAATGCCTTGGCGGGGAATTCTGAGTCTGGTGACCCTCATACTTTAAAGGGAAATATCGAACAATTTATTGGAATGACTCAAATACCTACCGGTATTATTGGTCCGGTTCGTATTCATGGTACTCAGGCACAAGGAGATTTTTACGTACCCATGGCTACAACGGAGGGAGCACTTGTTGCATCCTATAACCGCGGTGCTCGTGCAACTGCATTGTGTGGAGGAATAGTTTCTGTTTGTCTCACAGAAGGGGTTCAGCGTTCTCCAATTTTTAAATTTAGATCACTATCTGAAGTTGGTGTTTTTATTCAATGGCTCTTGCAACAAATGCCTGCATTTTTTGAGATCGTTTCTAAAACAAGCAGATATGCTGAATTGCAGGATATGCGATTAAATATGGAAGGAAATACAGTGGTGGTTATTTTTGAATATACAACCGGTGATGCTGCAGGGCAAAATATGGTCACGATATGTACAAATGAAATTTGCACCTATATTAATAATAATACTCCGATTAAACCGCAGTACTGGTTCATTGAAGGAAATTATTCCGGCGATAAAAAGGCAACAGCTGTTTCTTTTACAACAGTTCGTGGAAAAAAAGTAACCGCTGAAGCATTCATAAAAAAATCAGTAATAGAAAATGTTTTGCGAACCAGCGCAAAAGATATTGCTCAATATTGGCAAACTTCATCTATTGCTTCCGTGCAAAGTGGAAGTATCGGAATTCAAGGCCACTTTGCAAATGGATTAACTGCAATATTTATTGCAACTGGTCAGGATGCTGCATGTGTTTCTGAAGCGTATGTTGGAATAACCCGCATGGAAGTACTTAACGAGGCCGATCTCTATGTTTCTGTTACCTTGCCAAGTTTAGTAGTAGGAACAATAGGCGGCGGCACAGGTTTGCCTACCCAACGCGAATGTCTTAACCTATTGGATTGCAGTGGACCGGGCAGTGCACGCAAATTTGCAGAAATTTGTGGAGCAACTGTTTTAGCCGGTGAATTATCAATCGCAGCTGCAATGGCCTCAGGCGATTTTTCTGATGCACATAAATTATTCGGCAGAAAAAAATGAAAAACCCGCATGGCTCTTTTTTATATCGCTTTTATATTTATCAAAAAGAAAGATTTCCTTTTGTAGGTTATATTTTTCTTGTAGGCGCATTTAGTTTTTCTGCTGTTTCTTTTTCTCGTATGTGCAGAGGTGTCGAAGGATTCATTGATCTGCAACCTTTTTTAATTTGCGTATTTAATACAGTCACTCTCTTTTTTCTAGTCAGAATATTTGACGAATTTAAAGACCAGGAGGACGATAGATTATACCGGAAATATTTACCGGTTCCCCGAGGAATAATAAGTTTGAAGGAATTAAAATATGTTGGTTTATCCGTATTTATTTTGCAAGTGACGATAAACACCATTTTTTATCCTCAAATGTTAATACTTTATTTCTTTGTAATACTTTATTTGCTTCTCATGGGCACAGAATTTTTTGTTGCCGACTGGCTGAAAAAACATCAGTTCTGGTATGTTACCAGTCATATGTTCATTATACCATTCATAGATATCTTTGCGAGCGGCTTCGATTGGAGATTAAATGATCTCGAACCACCGCAAGGGTTGTTGATATTTTTTTGTATTAGTTATCTGAATGGAATTGTTTTGGAAATAGGAAGAAAAATAAAAACAGCGGAATCGGAGGAAGAGGGAGTTTTGAGTTATACTAAATTGATGGGAATAAAAAAAGCCCCGGCATTTTGGATCTTAATTTTATTCATAACTATGTTATTTGCCTTTGCAGGTGCATGGTATGCTGAACTTGCAAACCTAACGTATATCGTTTTCCTTTTTCTGTTTTTAATTTGTTCTGTACCTGCATTTCTTTTTATTAAGACTGCTACAAAACGATCTGCAAAATATATAGAATATTTTTCAGGATTGTGGACCTTCGGAATGTATCTTGCGTTGGGTGGAATCCCAATGCTAGTAAAATTGTTGGGGATATGAGTGCCTTTATTTTCAGCACTGAAAAACAGCCGGCATTTCACAGAGTTGGTGGGAAGGCCTTTAATCTTTTCCAATTGGTCAACCTCAACATTGTTGTGCCTAAATTTGTTGTGATTCCCAATACCTCGCTCCAGCATATATTACAAACAGTTAATCCTAATAATATTGAAGAGATAAGATCACGTATTAAATCATATCAATTTCAGGAGGATTACTTTAATGAGATCAAAAGTTTTTTTAAGAAGGATACATTTTTTGCGGTGAGGTCGTCGGGGATAGAGGAAGATGGATTGGAAAGATCATATGCCGGACAATTTGAAACAAAACTTTTTATACCCTACAGCGAATTGGGAAATGCCGTAAAAGAAATTTGGTTGTCGGCTTATAGCGAGCGCATTAAAACGTACAGGCAAACAACTTCACTTTCACAAATAGGAAATATTGCAGTTATCATACAGGAAATGATAAATGCTGAAACTGCTGGTGTCGCTTTCGGAATTAATCCGTTAAATAACCGGAAGGACGAAAAAGTAATAAATGCAGTTTTTGGTTTAGGTGATGGTTTGGTGTCAGGACTATTAGATGCAGATCAATATATAATTAGTGCATCTGGAATTGAAAAGTTAATTGCTGAAAAAACGGAAAAGGTTGTTTTTGATAAAATGAGTTTAAAAGGAACCGTAGTTGAAAAAAATCCTCCTCACAATATTAATATTAATGCCCTAAACGATGCACAGATAAATGAAGTTGCAGATGTTTTGTCAGTGTTGTTTCGACACTACAAACATCCGCAGGACATTGAATTTGCATTTTTTAAAAATAAATTGTATTTGTTACAAAGTCGACCTGTAACTGCATTGCAAACAAACGAGAATGACACACAAAAGGTCATTTGGGATAACAGTAATATAATTGAATCTTATCCCACAACAACTCTACCATTAACTTACGCTTTCATTATTAAGATGTATGAAGCCGTTTACCGTCAGCTTTCTGCCGTATTAGGTATTTCATCAAAAAAAATAAATGCACATAAACATGTATATGCAAATATGTTGGGTTTACTGAAAGGAAGAGTTTATTATAATTTGAACAGTTGGTATACATCACTTTCCCTTTTGCCCGGATATGCAGTGAACGCTGAGTTCATGGAAAAAATGATGGGCGTAAAGGAGAAATTCAATTTCAAGAACGAAGAGAAAAAAACTGGAATTGCAGATTATTGGGATATTGTAGTTGCAGTTTTTAGTATTTTAAAAAACTTAATTACCATTGAAGGTCAAAGGAAAAAATTTCAATCCTATTTTAATAAAGTAATGGCAAATTACGAGAGAATAAATTTTGATGACAAGAATGTAGTTGAGTTGATGGAATTGTACTTCAAATTTGAGCAGACATTGGTAAAAAAATGGAAGGCTCCTCTGGTAAATGATTTTTTTGCAATGGTTTTTTTTGGATTATTACAAAAGCAGGTTATAAAATACGGTTTCGCAGAGGAAGAAAATTTGCATAATGATCTCATTTCAGGATCTAAAGATATTATCACCACAGAGCCGATAGACCTTACCCTTAAAATTGCTGCGTTGATCTCAAAGAATCCGGAAGCAATGCAATTGTTTAAACTTGAAGATCCACAAGTTATTGCTAAGGAACTTTCAAAGGGCCAATTCTCTGAAATAAATGATGCAATTAGAAATTACATCAACTTATGGGGCGATAGAAGTGTGGGCGAATTAAAACTGGAAACAATAACCTACAAGCAGAATCCTGAAAATTACCTCCGTGTTTTAAAATCTTATGTAATCAGAGGGTTGGTAAATAACAGTTATTTTGATACTTCGCTTTCTGAAGTCAGAACTCATGCGGAGAAAAGAGTTCGTTCAAATATAAAGAGTGTGACAAAGCGTTTACTCTTTAATTTTATTTTAAATAAGGCTAGGAATTTTGTCAGTAATCGTGAGAATCTTCGGTATCAACGGACAAGAGGATTTGGCATGGTGAGAATGATCTATATTGCGATCGGAAAAAAATTGGAAGAAGCCGGTATATTGGAAAATGGACGTGATATTATTTATCTAACCATTGACGAAATATCAAATGCTGCAAAACCAGAAAAAAATTATCGAAATTATATTTCACTGGTTGGAGAAAGAAAATTGGAATATGAACTTTTCGATAAAATAATTTTACCGGAAAGATTAACTACCAGCGATATATCGGCCAAGGATCTTGTGATACCTCCTAAAACAGATCAATCGGAATTTGCCGGCAGCCTCGAATTAAAGGGAATAGGCTGTTGTGCCGGAGTGGTGAGGGCTAAAATTGTAGTTGTGCATTCACCTGATGAATTAAATGATCTTAATAATTCAATTTTGGTAACAAGCAGTACTGATCCCGGATGGGTTACTTTGTTTCCTACATGTTCTGCAATTTTAGTGGAAAGAGGGAGTTTACTAAGTCACTCAGCGATTGTATCGAGAGAACTTGGAATTCCATGCATAGTCGGAATAAAAAATTTGTTGCAGATAGTAAAAACTGGTATGGAAGTGGAAATGAATGGCAGTACAGGCATTATAAAAATTCTTTCAAAATAAATGGAAAAGAAATTTTTACATAAAGCGAATTTAGATATCATTCACTATGCCAATTGTTGGGAGGATGCTGATGTCCTTTTCAATTCACTTGCACCGGTTCCCGGATCCAATATCCTGTCCATTGCTTCTGCCGGCGACAATGCTTTTGCTCTCTTGAAATCAGATCCTGAAAAACTAATAGCCATTGATCTCAACAGTGAACAGTTATTTCTCACGGAATTAAAACAAATTGCAATAAAACATTTTGAATACAATGCCTTTCTTTGTTTTATCGGCGTTTCTCCTTGTTCCGACAGAATAAAAATGTTTATCTCTATTAGTCCTGAGCTTTCAACCCCTGCACAACATTTTTGGAGGCAAAATCTTCAAAATATTGATAAAGGAATAATTTTTTGTGGAAAATTTGAAAACTATTTTTGGTTGTTCCGCAAGTATATTCTACCTCTCGTGCATTCCAAAAAAGACATTCGCAAATTATTAAACGAAAAATCTGCGGATGAACAAGCGCTTTTTTATAAAAAGAAATGGAACACTTTTCGCTGGAGATTATTGTTCAGCCTGTTTTTCAGCAAGTTTGTAATGGGGCGTGTAGGGCGTGATCGCGAATTTTTGAAGCAGGTGGAAATTAATGTGGAGGAATTTATTTTCTCCAGAGCAGAAAAACATCTTTCTGAAATGTATTGTCAACGAAATTACTTTTTAAGGATGATCCTGCAAGGGCAATACAATATTCAATTACCTTTTTATTTGCGGGAGGAGAATTACAAGCATATCAGAAAAAACATTAACAGATTAAAACTGATGCAAGGTTATGCCCAAGATGCAATAATTCACGGAGAAAGATTTGATTATATGAATCTTTCCAATATTTTTGAATATATGCCCTTATCAGTTTTTGAAGAAACTGCGGCTTCATTACATAAAGGAATGCAGCCGAGTGGCAAAATAGCTTATTGGAATTTAATGGTCGAGCGTAAATTATCGTCAATTTTACCCGGAAAATTCAAACCGGTAACCATGAATGGGGAAATTAAAGAGGCTGATATGGGATTTTTTTACCGCGACTTTATTTGTGATGTTTGTATATGAATACGGAATATAAAAATATTATTTTATTAGGCACTGCATTTTTACTTTTATTTGTAGGCGCAGAATTGTTATATCGAAAATTTAAGGTAAAGGCTGAGTATACACGAAAAATTGTGCATGTAGGTACTGGATTACTTACCCTTTTGTTTCCAATCCTTTTGTCAAATCATTGGTCCGTTTTGTTTTTGTGTGGATCCTTTCTGATCATACTTTTATTGAGTTTAAAATATAATTTCCTGCCGGGAATTAATGCTATTGACAGGGTTTCCTATGGAAGCATCGCCTACCCTATAATTGTATTTATTTGTTATTTGGTTTGGGAACAAGTAGAAAAACCACTTGCGGGAGATCGCACACCCTATTCATTTTTCTATTTGCCAATACTCATTATGGCCCTGGCTGACCCTGCTGCAGCCTTAGTTGGCAAAGCTTATCCCTATGGAGTTTTTAAATGGGGAGGAGAAAAGAAATCATTTGCCGGAAGTTTTGCATTTTTTTGTGTTGCTTTTATCATCAGTATAATTTTCTTTTTCAACTCCTCCGGATTTCCTATAATTACCTCATTAATTTACGCTTTTATTTTGGCAATTATTTCTGCATTTATAGAAGTTGTCAGCAGAAATGGACTGGATAATCTCACAATTCCATTGGCTGTATTGATTGTGCTTTACATTTTAATAATTTTAGTATGAGCGAATTGCACATAATAAAGGTAAATGATATTGCAGTAGTTAATAAACTTTCAGAGCAACTGTTAAAAACTATATATTCTCCTGAAGAACTAAAATTTAAAAAAGATGCCGGTTATGATCCCGAGTATTTATCCCATGTAATATTTGTCGTAAAGGATGAAGTTCCGCTCGCCAGAACCGCTATTTATACGAATCCTTTTATCCGGGCATCGGCAAAGAATGCCTTGACAATGGGAAATTTTGAGTGTGTGTATGATACTGAGGTAGCGGAAAAAACATTCGGTGAAGTGGAATTGTTTGCCAAACAAAATTCTTACTCCTCTATCATCGGCCCTGTTAACGGAAGCACCTGGGATAATTATAGATTGTCCATGGAGGGTAATTATCCAAGATTTTTTACGGAGGAATTATTTAAAAATTATTATTCATCGTTATTCATTAACTCAGGATTTGACATACTAACGGAGTATTATTCCACTCTGATATCTGATATTCATTTAATAGTTGAGGAACAGGATAAAGCAAGAGATACTTTTTTAGTTTCTACTGGTCTAAATTTCAGGGGAATTTCTAAGGAAAGTTTTTTAGTTGATTTGGAAAAGATCTATCATTTCGCCATGGATGCCTTTTCTGGAAATTATTTATTTTCTCCACTATCAAGATCTTATTTTATCGAAAAATATTTGCCCTTACAACAATTTATTGATCCTGATTATTGCCGGCTGGTTTTTGATAAAAATAACAACCTTGTTGCCTTTTTTTTCTGCCTTCCCGATATACTGAACCCCAATTCCAAAACACTTATCGTTAAAACAATAGCCGGTAAATCAGGAAGAAATTATGCCGGTATTTCATCATTATTATTCAAACGCGTTGTTGCTAAAGCTATCCAAAATGGATACAAACATATTATCCATGCATTTATGCATAAAAGCAATCAGTCGTTAAATTTGTCTCGTAAATATAACAGTAAGATCATCCGCACTTATCAGCTATTTGTAAAACAACTTAAATACTGACAATGGATAATTCCAATAATATTGTTTCACTGTTTTGTAGTGCCGCAAAACAGTATCCTGATACCATTGCCATAGTTGAACAAAGAAGACATATCTGTTATTCACAATTGGAAGAGGAGGTAAAGAATTATGCAACATACCTAACTGCTAAAGGAATTAAGCCCGGAGATAGAATATTAATCTTTATTCCGATGAGTATCAATTTGTATAAAACGGTTCTTGCTGTTTTTTATGTAGGTGCCATTGCAGTTTTTTTAGACGAATGGGTAAACAAGGAACGCATGGAATTATGCTGTAGAATTGCAAAATGCAATGCATACATAGCGCCATGGAAAATCAGGTTGTTATCCGTTTTTTCCAAGGAATTGCGCGCAATTCCAATTAAATTAAAGGTTTCGGTAAGAGGAGAAGGGTTCTTACTTTCATTATTTCCATCTGGTATGGAAGAAACAGCATTAATAACTTTTACAACCGGAAGTACAGGTTATCCTAAAGCAGCTAATAGAACTCATGGTTTTCTTCGTGCGCAATATTCTGCTTTGGAACCCTTATTGCCTGCTCAAAGTAAAATTGATATGACTTTGTTGCCAATAGTTTTACTATTAAATCTAGGCAAAGGAAAAACCTCTGTTATTGCAGAATTTAACCCGCGCAAACCGGAAAAATTCGACCCCAATATTATTTATTTGCAACTAAGGAACGATAATGTTGAGTCTTTGACCTTTTCACCTTATTATTTAATTGAGACAGCAAAATATCTTATCAAAAACAATTTGCAACTACACTCTCTTAAAAATATTATTTCCGGTGGCGGCCCGGTTTTTCCCGAGGATGCGGAATTGATTAAAATGGCATTTCCAATGGCAAAATGCACTTTTGTTTATGGCTCAACAGAAGCGG
>JAYSYX010000204.1:0-1647 GCA_043727235.1 Bacteroidota bacterium | reverse complement strand
ATTATTTCTGAATATTTAGATTGACCATTCAGGTCTACTTGTTTTAATCTGTAATAAGTAATTCCTGCAAAGGGATTTTGATCTATATATTCGTAATTTATGATAGTTTCTGAATTCCCGGCTCCACTTAACATCCCGACCTCTAAAAAGTTTTCAGCATCGGAGGAATGTTCCAAAATAAAATAATTATTATTTATTTCAGAGGAGGTTGACCATTGTAATAAATTTTCGGACTCGATTGGTGTTCCAATAAATTGTGTCAATTCGATAGGCAATAAATATGTTTCACATCCAATATTTGGTGGTCCATCAAAATCGAATGTAAATCCTTCGCCGGATGCGGAATAATTATCGATCATTAAAATATAAGTTTCCCCTGCAAACGGATTTAAATGTTTCACCCAATTATCTCCAGTAACCCCTTCTGTAAGATCTGTGGAAGTTGTCCGAATACCTGTAGCACCCTCGTCGTTGGAATAGGAGCACCGGATTGGATCGACGGTTAACGGGCAAACCAGATCAGGGCCCCATATTGCGAAATTGTAATTATCATCCGGATTGACAGGAGTTATAGTAAACGAAAATTCTCCGGGAGTGGAAAATGTAAAATAATACCAGGAACTTTGGTGTTCATTTGGTGTAAGACAACCTTTATTTTCACCTGTAAGGTCATCAAGAATACCAACTCCCAAACTGTTTGAGGAAAAAGTTGCTGTTGTGCATAATTGTTGCGCCCGTCCACAATCAGTATTATCTTCTAAGGCAGGATTATTATCCCAAACACAAATGTTGAAAGTGCCGGTTCCGCCACTTTTTTTGAAAAAACGTATAAATACTGTACTTCCAGGAATAAAACCCTCTAAATCTAATAGTGGCATTAACCCCGGACCACTATCATCGTCGCAATAGGCATGCGTAAGATCGGTGCAAGTGCCGGTATATACTGCCATCATTCCGTCTGTTATGGTGCCTTCCGTAGTTTCAATAGTAAACATACCTGATGCGGGAACTATAATTTTGAACCATACATCTTTTCCACTTCCCCCGCAAGGTAATAATCCTAATCCTGTAGAGTTGGTAGCATTTATTGTAGTAGCACTTTGAAGTACACAGTCTGAGGTAACTGTTAATGTAGTTGCAGCACAAACATTGTCATTAACCGGCTGACTCCATGCTGATAAGGCAGGAAGAAACAAAAATGCGGTTATGAAAAGCATGTAATATCGTATGTTCAAGGCGATGATGGGTTTTATGGGTAATGTATTGAGTATAAAGGTATTACAAAAATTGAGAATTTCAACAAAAGATAAGGAAATTCTATTGTCAGCCTGTTTTCCCTTATTCCAAATTTAGTTGCAATTCGTTCATAATCTCCATTTATGCCATATTTCGACGACAAAAAAGTGGAGGGGTTCTTTGAGCATGGGAATATTATTCTATATATTGTCTCACAATGAAATTCTTCTGCAACACAGTCATAACCTAAAGAGAATGCTGCCAACGTAAATATTGATATTTAGAAACCTCACCTAATTTGATTAAAGTCAATTATAGGTTTGACTTGAATCATAACAATACAATATTCCCGAATTAGCAATCAAATAATTATCCAATGGTCTAAAGTACTCAATTTACAATAAATTTTTG
>JAYSYX010000203.1:0-1647 GCA_043727235.1 Bacteroidota bacterium | reverse complement strand
GAATAATTAGTAATTTCTTCTTTTATAATTTTTCCTGTCAGGTCAGTAATTGTAACCAGAGATCCTGAAAGATCCATTTCTGCATTAATATAAACTATATCATGTGCAGGATTCGGAAATATTTTTATTGTTGATTCTTCTTGCTCAATATCGTTAATTGCAACAGGCAAATTTAATCCAGTGGTATCTTCAAGATATAAGTACCACATTACCTGCATTTCATCCTCACTTGTAAGACCAAAATAGAGATCGTGATCTTCCTCATTTATCCAGGTAGTTTCATAAATGATTCCATATTTGGGTTTCACGGGTTTCATACTCTCCCAGAATCGAACAGGAGGATGTTTGTAATCGTAAATTTCATCGAGACATCCCGGAACACCTTCTGTAGCGCCACATCCGGCATCAAAAATTTGCTCCCCTTTTGAACCATCGGGATTTCGCAAATAAATATTAAAATCTGTTGCATGTCTGTGTGTATGGCTCGTCATCGACCAGATAAAAACTTCATCCTCCGGATCTGCAGAATTATCATAAGCAACAGCATCATGGGTATAAGGAACTCCATCGTTAGGAATATAAAATCCATCATCCGACAATAAAACAGGGATCATTTGTTGAATTGCAGTACCTGCCGGTTGAGTATAAATATTTACATATGCTTCGCAGGCTTCCGATTTACCGGCGGAGTAATTTAAATAATGTGAATTTAGATCCAAAACCGCATTCGCTTCCCAAAACAATGCTGTATTGGGAGGTAACACCAGATCAAATGGATTTTGGTTTGCACTCACCAGAACGGTATTAAAAACATCAACTGCTGCCAGATCGTGTAAACCCGAAGCTGCCGCCGCTCCTATTGCTGCATTGGTATATTTATAAGTGATAAAATGATGTGAATATTCACCCATAAAAGTTTCTACACGAATAACCTCTGTTTCTTCCGGAATATTGGTCGGGAATTTTAGCCAATATTCATGTTCTGTTTCCGGCCATAAAAAGAAGGGACCGAAATGCACCTGAAATCCTTCTCCAGGTGGAGGAGGTGCAGGTGGAGACTCAATACTTTGAATACCATCGTTATCATAAAAATCAGCAATTAAGGCAACATCAACCAAGGTGTCGCTTTCTAAAGCACCATATAAAATCCATTGTCTGATAAGTTCTATATCCTTGTTGTTCATAGGGTCTGTTCCCTGCGGACAGGCAATTCCCTCTCCCGCTTCTAGGTTTACATCCAATGCCAGGCTGTTATTGACCTTGCTGAAAATAAAACTTTTATAGGGATTGCCTGGTAAAACTCTTTTGTAACCTTTAGACTGTGAAACCGCGTTTGTAGGATCTATATTGTAAAGGTTATCATACACTTCGCTTATTGTGCCACTAAGGTCAAGACCGCTTTCGTGACCTGCGATATGACAGCTGCCACAATTGGTCTGAATCACGTTAAAGGTCATTTCCCAGGTAGTTTGAGAATACAAAGCCGCTGAGGCAAATACTGCGGCAATAACAACAAAAATTCTTTTCATTTTCTGATTTTGGAGTTACGAAATTAATATAAATTTATTAAGTGTCAGTTGCTTAGAATGTAAAACGACCAAAAAGTTACATTTACAACGAAAACTTAATATTGTTAATGTAAACTTT